>CAIXSE010000532.1 GCA_903921965.1 uncultured Thermoleophilia bacterium
CTCCATGGCCGCTGTGCCCCGGCTGCTCGGCCTCTGACGGCGGCGGGCGCTCACGCCCGCATCCTTTACTCGCGCCGGGCGCGGCCCTACGCTTGGGAGGTCAGACCGGCCGGGGCCGCGCGGAGGGCCGCGCGAGCGTCCGGCCCAAGGGGGCTCCCATGGGCTACGTGCTGCTCGCCGTCATCCTGATCGTCGTCATCATCGCCCTGGTGTTGGTGGCGATGGGCATCCGCATCATCCGTCCCACGCACCGCGGCCTCGTGGAGCGCCTCGGCAAGTACCACCGCTTCTGCGAGCCCGGCTTCCACGTCATCGTCCCGTTCATCGACCGCATGTTCCAGGTGGACATCCGTGAGGTCCTCGTCGAGGCGCAGCCCCAGACCATCATCACCAACGACAACCTCAACGCCAAGGTCGACGCGCAGGTGTACCTCAAGGTCAAGCCCGACGAGGAGAACGTCAAGGCGTCGCAGTACAACGTCACCAACTACGAGAACCAGATCGTGAACCTGGCGCGCACGACGCTGCGCAACATCATCGGCACCCTCACCCTGAAGTCGGCGAACAGCGAGCGCGGCCGCATCAACGAGGAGCTGCGCACCACGCTCAAGACCGAGACCGCGAGCTGGGGCATCGAGATCCTGCGCACCGAGCTCAAGGAGATCGACCCGCCGCAAGACGTGCAGGAGACCATGAACAAGGTGGTCAAGGCCGAGAACGAGAAGATCGCCGCCGTGGACTACGCGACGGCCACCGAGACGCAGGCCGACGGCCAGCGGCGCGCCGAGATCAAGAAGGCCGAGGGCATCAAGCAGGCCAAGATCCTGCAGGCCGAGGGCGAGGCGCAGGCCATCAAGCTGGTGAACGAGGCCGCGGAGCAGTACTTCGTCGGCAACGCCCAGGTGCTGCGCAAGCTCGAGACCGTGGAGAAGGCCTTCTGGCAGAACGCCAAGATCATCGTGCCGGCCGACGCGCCGCTCACCAACGTCATCGGTGATCTTGCCGGGGTGGTGCCGGTACCGGAGAGACCGGCGTCGCGGAAGTAGCCCGCGGAGCGGACGGGGCGGGCGGCGGGGCGGCTGCGCCTCGCCGCCCCCGGACACCCCCCGTCACTCCCGCGGCCTGTACCGGTGGTGCAGCATGAGGCTGTTGCCGTCGGGGTCGCTGAACAGCGCCATGTGGCACACGCCGGTGTCGAACGTCTCGCCGCGGAAGACGATGCCCTTCTGCTCCAGCGCCGCCCGCGCCGCGGCGACGTCGTCGACGTGCAGGGCGATGTGGGCCGCCCGCTGCGGCTCGAACGGCATGCCCTGCTTCTCCGGCTCCCAGATGGCGAAGCACGTCTGGCCGGCCCAGAACTCGTAGTGCCCCTTGTCGTCGGGCCGCAGGCCGAGCGTCTCGACGTAGAAGGCGCGTGCGCGCTCGGCGTCCTGCGACGGCACGGCGACGAAGTCGAGCTTCGTGATGGAGCTGTCCACGGCGGTCTCCTTTGGCGGTGATGGTCGTGAGGCCGGGAGATGTCGCCCTGCGTCAGGGCTGCGGCGGTGCCGGCGGCCTCCAGGGGCCGGTCTGGAAGGCCCGCTCCGCGAACCAGTAGTGCTGCAGGTCGGCGCCGTGCAGGCCCTCGGCGTGGCGCTCGCGCACCGGGCGCGCGGGGACGCCTTCGACCACGGTGCCCGGCTCCACGTCGTGGTGCACGAGGCTGCGCGCCGCGACGATCGCCTCCGCGCCCACCGTGACGCCCGGCAGGATGATGGCGCCGCTGTAGATCTTGACGTACGGCTCAAGGACGACCGGTCCGTACGTGCGCTCCACGTGGTGCGCCTCGCTGTGCGTGTGCGTGAACACGGCCGCCCACTCGGTGAGGCACGTGGCGTCGCCGATCCGCACGCCCCCTTTGGTGTCGAGGAAGACGCCGCGGTTGAGGAAGACGTCGTTGCCGACCTCGAGCAGCTGGCCGAAGTTGAAGCGCACGCCCTCGTCGGCGATGAAGTTGGCGCCGCAGCTCTTGAACAGCCGCTCGGCGATCATGCGGCGGAACGGGATGGCGAAGTCGGCGATCACGCTCAGCGGGAGCTTGTCGAAGGCGTTCCAGAGGAAGTGCAGGGCGCGCTCGCGCTGCGTCGGCCGCACCTCGGCGGCTTTCGGCAGGTAGTCGTCGTACAGACGGGCCTCCGGCCACAGCTTGCGCGGGAACCCCGGCGCGCCGAGGTGCTCGAGGGCCCTGGCGACGGCCACCTCGTGGAGCTCGCCGTCGAGGAGTCCCTCGAGCCGGGCGAGCTCCTGCGCCATGATCTGGCCCACGCTCAGC
>CAIXSE010000533.1 GCA_903921965.1 uncultured Thermoleophilia bacterium
GCCGTCACGTACCCGGCGACCTCGCCCGGCATCTGCAGCTCGAAGAGCAGCTCCGGGCGCAGGTTGAACTCGTCGAACAGCGCCGGGTCCCACGTCCAGGCGTCGGTGTCGACCGGCCACTGCAGCAGGATGGAGTTGGCGAAGCTGTCGCGGAACTCGCCGGTGAAGCGCTGCGTCATGTAGCCCGACGACGTCGTGGCCCAGGCCAGCTCGGGGTTGTGGGGCAGCCACGGCTGGTAGGCGCGCGTGTCCATCCAGCTCATCACCGGCTCCAGGAGCGAGCCGTCGGCCCTCAGGAAGGCCTTGCAGCAGCGGATGGTGCACAGGCCGACCCCGAGGATCTCGGACGGGTCGCCGGGGAAGGCCGCCATCGCCTCGCGGCTGGCGGCCACGACGGCGTCCCACAGGTCGTCGTCGGGGTGCTCGACGATGCCCGGTTCGGGCCGGCTGAAGGGGCGCAGCACCTGCCGGCCCTGGCACACCACGTTGCCCTGCAGGTCGTAGACGACGACCTTGGCGCTCTGCGTGCCCTCGTCGACGCCGATCAGGTACTTGCCGGCGGGCTTCCCGGCTGCGCCGCCCCCGCCGTCCGTGCCGGCCGCGTCCCCCATCGCCGTCACCGGACCAGGTAGCCGCCGTCGACGGCCAGGATGTGCCCGTTCACGTAGTCCGACGCCCGGCTCGCCAGGAAGACGGTGGTCCCCATGAGGTCGGCCACGTCGCCCCAGCGGCCGGCCGGGATGTGGTCGAGCACGCGCTGGTTCCGCGCCGGGTCGCTGCGCGTGGCCGTCGTGATCTCGGTCGCGTAGTAGCCCGGGGCGATGCCGTTGACCTGGATGCCGTACTGGGCGAGCTCGTCGCAGTACGCCTTGGTGAACCCGGCGATGCCGTGCTTGGTGGCCGAGTACGCCGACGACCACTGGCCGCCCAGGAACGAGAACATCGAGCAGATGTTGACGATCTTGCCGGAGCGCTGCGGGATCATGACCTTGGCCGCCTCGTGGCCCATCTCGAAGGCGGCCGTGAGGTTCACCGCCACGGTGGCGTCCCACATCTCGCGGCCGAACTCCAGGACTGACGCCATGGGGCAGATGCCGGCGCTGTTCACGAGGATGTCGAGCGAGCCGAGCTGGTCGACGCAGGCGGCGACGACCTCGGCGGGCACGCCCGGCTTCGTGATGTCGGCCTTCATGAACGCGTAGCGGCCGCCGCGCTCCTCGACGAGCGGGCCGGTGGTGCCGTCGTCGGCCATGATGCTCGGCACGAAGATGCTCGCGCCGGCCGCGGCCAGCGCCACGGTGAAGGCCTGGCCGAGTCCGGTGTTGCCGCCGGTGACGATGGCGTTCTTCCCCCGCAGGGAGAAGAAGTCCATCGTGAAGTCGCTGATCTCCATGCTCCGCTCCGTCCGTGGCTCCGCGCGTCGGCCCCTCCGGCCGCGCGCCGCGCCTGAGTATTCGTTCACAAGTTCATCGGGTCAAGCAAGCGACAGAACATCCTTCTGTCGTGGCGCCGTCGATGCGAATGTCACGCCGTCCGGCACGAGGCTACTGCCCATGATGCGTGCCCGGCGTCCGCACCCGCGCGGCGGCCTGCCGGGTCACTGAGGGCGGCTGCTGCTCGTCCGCCGCCTCACTCGGGCTCGAGCTCGTCGGGGAACCCCGGCGCGCGCAGGTCGGTGCCGCAGGCGTCCTCCAGCAGCTTCACGATCATCGTGGACTGGGCGCCGCCGCCGTAGGTGGCGCGGCCGCGCACGAAGGCCTGCTCGGTGGCGCTCGCGAGGTCGAGCGGCACGTCCCACGCGCGGCCCATCATGTGCGCGAAGTGCAGGTCCTTGCGGGCCAGGTCCATCGTGAAGTTGATGTTGTAGCTGCCGTTCAGGATCAGCTGGCCCTCGGTCTCGTGCACGAAGCTGTTGCCGGAGCTCGCCTTGATGATCTCCCAGGCGAGCCCCAGGTCGATGCCGCCCTTCTTGGCCAGCATCAGGGCCTCGCCGTCGGCCACGAGGTGGATGAAGGCGAGCATGTTGGTGATGACCTTGATGATCGACGCCTTGCCGAGCTCGCCGACGTAGAACACGCGGCCGCCCATGGCGTCGAAGGCCGCCTTGTGCTTCTCGTACACCTCGGGCTTGCCGCCGACCAGCACGGTGATCATCCCGGCGGCGGCGCGGTGCACGCCGCCGGTCACCGGCGACTCGAGCGTCTCGACGCCGCGCGCGGCACCGAGGGCGGCGAGGCGCTGGATGTTGGCGGCGTCGTTGGTGCTCATCTCGATCCAGGTACCGCCCGGGGCGAGGCTCTCGAGCACCCCGCCCTCGCCGCCCACGACCGCGTCGACCGCCTCGGGCGAGGGCAGGCACGTGATGACGGTGTCGGACGCCGCGGCCAGCTCCGCGAGGGAGTCGGCGCAGACGGCACCGGCCTTCTCCAGGTCGATCGCGCACGTCCTGTCGATGTCGTACACAGTCAGTGGGAACCCGGCCTTGAGCAGGCTGCCTGCGAGGTGTTTGCCGAGGGCGCCGAGCCCGACGTAGCCGATCCTGAGCGTCATGTGCTGTGCCTCCTCCGTGACGCGCGCGGCGCGGCCGCGCGCGGTCGTGTGAGTCAGGCGCGCCGTGCGCGGCGCGCCGTGTCCTCGTCCACGCGGCAGATCGCCGCGAGCTCGTCCAGCCGGGAGCCGTCGACGTACGGCTCCCGCAGCGCGTGCGCGGCGAGCAGCGCCTCCACGCGCCCGCACGCGTCGTCGTACTCGGTCGTGCCCTGCTCCGCCCACTTGTCGTAGGAGAGCCTGTTCGACAGCGCCGGCAGGTGGTGCTCGCCGGCGCGGATGCGCTTCGCCGTCTCCTTCTGGCTCAGGAAGGAGCCGCCGGGCCCGGCCTTGGCGATGGCCTCGCCGCCCAGCGTGGCCTGCGAGACCTCGACCGGCCGGCTCAGGCGGCGCAGCATGCCGGCCGTCTCGTTGTCGATCACGCACTGCGGCAGCGACATCGTGTTGTGCGAGTCGAGCAGGCCCCAGCCGGTGACGATGTCGGGGCCGGCGGCGCAGACGGTCGCGGCCTTGACGGCCTTCTCGTAGCCGGCCTGCAGGTGCAGGTGCCGGGCGTCGGTCGAGAAGCCCGGGCACAGCACCGGCACGCCGATGTGGTGGCCGACCTCGGTGGCCATCGCCGCCATGAGGCCCGCCTCGACGGAGCCCAGGGCGAAGGTCGTCTGGCGCATGTCGAGGACCGCGGAGCCGAAGCAGAAGATGACGGGCGCGCCGGGCGCGGCGACCTGCAGCGCGGTCGCGATGCCGAGGAACTCGGCGAGGCCCTGGGCGACGGTGCCCGCCAGCGTGACCGGCGAGGTCGCGCCCGCCACCGCCATCGAGTACACCTTGACCGGCACGCCGTGGCGGGACAGGGCGACGTGCACGTCGAGGATGCCGCCGTCGACCTGGAGCGGCGAGGCCGCGGTGACGACGGTGGAGATGCGCGGGCGGGCGCGGAAGCGCTCGAGGTCGCCCGCCATCGCTTCGCAGAGCCGCACGACGGCGTCGACCTCGGTGGGGCAGTCGACGAACGTGACGTGCTTGCGCGTCTCCGTGAGCAGCGTGAAGTACTCGGTGAGCTCGCGGCGCTCGAGCGGCACGTCGGTCGCGCTGACCTGCGTCCACATGATGTCGAGCTCGGGCAGCTCGTCGTTCAGGGCCGTGCCCTCGCGCACGTCCTGCAGTGTGCTGGCGCGGCGCTCGCCGGTGCGGAAGTCGAGCGTCTTGGCGACGCACCCGCTGGGCGCGAAGTGGAACGGCTCGCCCTCGTCCAGCACCGCGTCGTCGGCCTCGGTGAGGCCGGCCATGACGATCCGGCGCGGGGAAGCGCCGATGGCCCACCTGACGAGCTCGCGCGGAAAGCGGACGAGGCCGGTGGCCTCGTCGACCGCCGCGCCGCGCTCCGCGAGCAGCGGCAGCGCCGCCGAGCCCGCGAAGCGCATGCCGACCTCGGCGAGCAGGCCGAGAGCCTGCTCGACGATCGCGTCCTTCTCGGACGCGTCCAGCCACGTCGTGTGCGCTCTCATCTCCCGTACTCTCCCGTCGCCGTGTGCGGTCCCGCGCCGGGACGCGACATCCCGGCCGGCAGACTCTATCACGCTAATTGACCGGTCGATTAGTTCTCACGAGCCGGCCGTCGTCCTCGTCCGGCTGTGGTCGACACGGGCGCGAGCCTGCGATTAGATGACCTCCTTGAACGACGTCGATGCGATAGCGGACTCCGCGTGCGCCTTCCGGTCCGGCCGCGTGCTCGGTACCGTTCTCCGCAAGTCGCGCTCGTGGCGCGCGAAGCCGCCTGCGGAGAAGGCCCTGATCCCCGTGGCCTTCGCGCTGCTCGGCGCGTCCCGGGCGGCGCTCCTCGTCGTGCCCTTCCGCCGCATCGCGCCGCTGCTGGGAGAGGACCTCGGGACGGCGGCCGTGGTGCCGCTGGCGGGTGAGCGGGAGGTCGCGCGCGCCCGGGCGGTCGCGCGCGCCGTCGAGACGGCGGCCCGGTACGCGCCCTGGCAGTCGCGGTGTCTCGCGCGCGCGATGACCGCGCGGGTCCTTCTCGGGGGCGCGGGCGTGCCGTACGCGCTGTTCCTCGGCGTGGCGAGAGCGGACGACGCCGACCTGCGGGCGCACGCGTGGGTCTGTGCCGGACCGGTGGGCGTCACCGGCGGCCGGCCGTTCGGCCGGTTCGCCGTCGTGGGCACGTTCGTCCCGCGGGCCTTCGCGCGCGCGTCGGGGCTTGCTCCCCGGACGTTGTGCCCGGACGCTCTGCCTGCCGATCCCGTGCGCTGGGGTGACGTGTGACGGCGCGGCGCCCCGCGGACTGCCCGTCCGCCTTCGTGGTGTGGTTCACCGGTCTGTCGGGCTCGGGCAAGACGACCGTGGCCCGGGCCGTCCAGGCCGAGCTGGCGGACCTCGGCGTGAGTGCGACGGTCCTCGACGGCGACGACGTCCGGCGCGGTCTGTGCGCCGACCTCGGCTTCAGCGCGGCCGATCGCACCGAGAACGTGCGCCGGGTGGCCGAGGTCGCCAGGCTCTTCGTGGAGTCGGGGCGGGTGGTGCTGACCGCACTCATCTCCCCGCTCGAGGAGGACCGTGCCGCGGCCCGTGCCCGCTTCGCCCCGGGCACGTTCGTGGAGGCCTTCTGCGCCGCTCCGCTCGAGGTCTGCGAGCGGCGCGATCCCAAGGGCCTGTACAAGCGGGCGCGCGCGGAGGAGCTCGCCGACTTCACCGGGGTGTCCGCGCCGTACGAGGCGCCGCGCCGCCCCGAGGTCGTCGTGGACACGTACCGGCTGACGGAGCGGGAGTCCGCGCGCGCCGTCCTGACCTGCCTCGCGGACAGGGGGCTCCTCCCTCCCGGGGCGTGAGGTCCGCGCGCGGGGCTCCGCGCGGTCGACACTGCTTCCCTCATGCAGTTAGATGGTGCGCGTGAGCCCCGACCGCAACGCCGCCCCGACCTACGCCTGCTACGGGCTGACGCTGGCCAGCGACGTACCGCTGCCCGAGCTCGCCGCGGCCGGGCCGCACGAGCCCGGCCGGGGACCCGACGTACGGATCTCCCGCGGTCCCGTCGGCGGTGAGGGCCTCGACGGCGGCCGGCAGATCGGCCCCTTCTGCCGGGTCGACGCCGGGCGTCTGTGGCTGCGTGTGCCCGGCGTGGCGCGGTATCTCGTGACCGACGGGACGTCGATCGTCGTCGAGGCCGAAGACGGCGCCGACGACGACAGCGTCCGTGCCTTCCTGATGAGCTCGGGCTTCGCCGCGCTGCTGTACCAGCGCGGCCTCCTCGTCTTCCACGGCAACGCGGTGGGCCTCGGCGACCGTTGCCTCATGTGCCTCGGGCCGTCGGGGGCCGGCAAGTCCACGCTCGCCGCGGCGCTCATGATGCGCGGTCACCCGATCCTGGCCGACGACGTCGTACCGGTCGACGACGCCTGCCGGGTGCTCCCCGGGCTGCCGCGGATCAAGCTCTGGGAGGACACGGCGGAGCAGCTGGACATCTCGACGGAGGGCCTGCGGCGCGTGCGCCCGGTGCTGCGCAAGTACAGCCTGCCGGTCCACGACGCCGTCCCGGCCGTGCCGCTCACCGTCGGCTGGGTCTACGTGCTCGGTACGCACCAGGCGCCGGACACGCGGATCGAGGCGGTCACCGGCATGGACCGGTTCCGGCCCCTCCGCGACAACACCTTCCGCGCGCGCTTCATGGAGGGCATGGAGCTGGAGGCCGAGCACCTGCGGCTCTGCGGGCGGCTGGCAGGGCGCGTCCACCTCGCGCGGGTCACGCGCCCCGACCACGGCTTCGACATCGAGGACCTCGTCGACAGGATCCTCGACGACGCTGCCGCCAACGCCTGAGCCATGGGCGGCAACTACTGGCTCGCGTCGTACCCGAAGTCGGGCAACACCTGGATGCGCGCCTTTGTGCAGAACAGCCGTCTGGGCGCGGAGGTCCCCGCCGACATCAACGAGCTGACGTCCGGGCACCACGCCGCGGCGCGGCCGTGGCTCGACGACGTCCTCTGCTTCGCCACGTCCGACCTCTCCGCCGACGAGGTGGAGCGGCTGCGGCCCGTCGTGTGCGAGTGGATCGCGCAGGCCGAGCCGGTCGGCTACCACAAGATCCACGACGCCTACACGTTCACGGTGGACGGGGTGCCGATCATCGGGCGCGAAGGCACGTACGGCGCCCTCTACATCATCCGTAACCCGCTGGACGTGGTGCCCTCGGCGGCGCACCACTGGGGCTGCACGCTGGACGAGGCCATAGGACGCCTGGCGGCCCACCAGGATCTCGCGGTGTCTCAGCGGTCGCTGCCCACGCAGGTCCGCCAGCGCCTGCTCACCTGGTCGAAGCACGTGCTGAGCTGGGCCGACGCGGCGGACCTGCGCGTCATGGTCACCCGGTACGAGGACCTGCTCGGCGACCCGCTGTCCGAGTTCGCGCGCGTGGCCGGGTTCCTCGAGCTTCCGCACGACGAGGAGAGCGTGCGGCGGGCGGTGCGTTTCAGCAGCTTCGAGGAGCTGTCGCGGCAGGAGGAGCGGACGGGGTTCCGCGAGCGTCCGCAGAGGGCCGACAGGTTCTTCCGCAGCGGCACCAGCGGGGGGTGGCGCAAGGCTCTCTCGGAGGAGCAGGTCCGCCGCGTCGTCGCCGCCCACGGCGAGGTGATGGAGCGCTTCGGCTACCTGGACGCCGCGGGAGACCCGGTGTGAGCGGCACCGGCGAGGACGGTCCATCGCCGGTGGCCGGACCCGCGCCGCCCCTGAGCGTGAAGGATCTGCTGAGGCGCGCCGCGGACCTCGCGGCGGCCCCTCCCGACCCGCGGCTGTCCCCGCTCGTGATCGAGCTGAGCCGCCGGGCTTTGGCGCAGGCGCCCGGCGACCCCGCCGTCTCGCTGGCCCTCGCGCGGGCGCTGCACGCGCACGCCCGGGGAGAGGAAGCGGCCGCCGTGTGTGACGAGGCCCTGGCTGCGCACCCCGAGGCGGTGGAGCTGGAGCTCGAGCGCCTGCTGCTGGCGATCCCCGTCGTCTACGAGGACGAGGGACAGCCCGCTCGCGCGCGGGCGGAGTACGCCGGGCGGCTCGAGGCGCTCGCCTCGCGTCTCGAGGGAGCGCAGGACGCGGTGCTCGAGCGCCTGGGGCGCAAGGCCCCCCGGTTCTCGCCGTACCTCCTGCCGTACCAGGGGCTCGACGACGCCCCGTTGCAGCGGCGGCTCGGGGCGCTCACGAGCCGGGCCGTGCGGGCCGCGTTCCCGTCTCCCTCCCCGCGGCGCGAGCTTCAGGCCGCCCGGGGCGAGCTGCGCGTCGGCTTCGTCTCGAACCAGTTCTTCTCGCACACCATCTGGCACATGATCACGCGCGGCTGGCTCGCCGGGCTGCGCGCCCGGGGTTTCGCCTGCTACGGCTACGCCGTCGGCGAGCAGACCGACGACTGCACGGAGGCGTCGCGGGGCGAGTGCGTGCGCTTCGTGCAGGGGCTGCGCCCGGTGGACGAGTGGGCCGCGGAGATAGGCGCCGACCGCCTGCACGCGCTCATCTACCCCGCCATCGGCTACTCGTCCGTGGTCGACGCACTCGCGCTGACCCGTCTGGCGCCGCTCCAGTGCACGACGTTCGGTCACTGCGAGACCACGGGGTTCCCGACGATGGACTGCTTCCTGAGCAGCGCGCTCATGGAGCCGCCGGACGGCGACGCCCACTACACGGAGGAGCTCGTACGGCTGCCCGACGTCGGCCTGCCGTACTCGCCGCCCACCCTACGGCCGAGCGGGCGGGGACGCGACCATCCCGGCCTGCGGCGGGACGCGGTGCTCCTGCTCAGCCCGCACCCCGCGAAGAAGTACCTGCCCGCGCACGACCGCCTGTACCCGCGCATCGCGGAGCGCATCCCCGGGTCGCAGCTCGTCTTCTTCAGCGATCCGCACGTAGAGCGTGTCTCACGCCTCCTGGAGCGTCGCGTGCGGGCTGCCTTCGTGCAGCAGGGGCTCGACCCGGACGGCCGGGTGCTGTTCCTCGACCGGCTCGGGCGGGAGGACTACCTCTCGCTGCTCGTGGCCGGCGACGTGTACCTGGATGTCCCCGGGTGGAACGGCGGCACGACGACCGCGGAGGCCCTCGTGCACCACGTGCCGGTGGTCACCCTCGAGGGGCCCGTCGCCCGCGGCCGGATGGGGGCCGGCATGCTGCGGCGCGTTGGGCTGGAGGACTGCGTCGCCGTCACGCCCGAGGAGTACGTCGAGGTCGCCGCGCGGCTGGGCCGGGACGCGGCCGTCCGGGATGCGGTCCGCCGTCGCCTGGCCGCCACGGCCCACCGCATCCACGACGATGGAGCGCGGGTGGACGGGTTGGCCGGCTTCCTCAGAAGTGCCGCCGGCCGCACCGGCGAGTGCGGTCCCGGCTCCGGCTGAGCACACCGCCGGCGAGGGGTCAGCAGGGCGCGGTGTCCTCGAGCCACTCCTGCAGCAGGACGAGCGAGCGCGTGTTGCCGATGAAGCAGAAGTCGAAGTCGTCGCCCCCGGCTGAGCTCTCGGCGAGCGCGATCTGCTCGCGAAGCACGCGCCGGTCCACGAGGTCGTCGAGGGCGGGGTGCAGGGTGGCGTCGAGCGTCCGCGCGCGCTCGAGCGCGACGGAGACGGGAGGCACCGGTCCTCCGCGCGCCACGCGCGGTCCGAGGTCCTTGTCCGCCTTCCAGGTGATCCGGGGCGGCACCAGGCCGTGCACGGCGCGCCGGTGGAGGTAGCGCCCCATCCCGCCCGGCCCCAGCTTCTCGATGCTCGGGGTGGAGAGGTACTGCTGGACGAGGCGGGCGTCGCACAGCGGCCAGCGGTAGTCGACGCCGTGGGACGCGGCGAGCAGCGTGCAGCTCTCCAGGCGGGTGGGGATGTTCGGTCCCTCGAGATGGCGCCGCACGACGAACTCGTTGACGCGGCGGAACGCCGTGCTGAAGCGCGCCTGCTCGAGGAGGCCGGCGCGAAGGTCGAGGCGCTCCACGACGTCGGGCCGCAGCGGCAGGAACCGCAGCGCCCGCCGGGCTCCCTCGAGCAGCCCCGCGTTGTACGCCGGCATCTGGTGTCCGATCGCGGCCCGGCGGGCGACGCGCAGGGTGCGCCTCGCGGCGCTGCCGTGCAGGACCTCCCACAGCGCCGTCCAGCGGCGCGCGTCCTGGAGCTCCCAGTACACGTGCGTCCCCGAGTTGGAGACCGTCTGGTCCCCGCCGAACCCCGACAGGAGCGTGTGGATGTCCCGGAGCGCGCACTCCTCGTAGAACGGCACGTGCGCCAGCGCGGTCCCGTGGATCTCGGGGTAGCCGATCACGCGGAGCGCCCGTCGCCGGGCGTCGCCCTGGGGGTCGTACGGCAGGCTCGTGAGGACGTGGTTGTAGATGATGCCGTGCTGCAGGCTGGTGGCCAGGATGAGCTCGGGCTCCTGCTCGTGGAGGGCGAAGCCGAAGGTGTGGAGCCGGTCGCCGGGGGTGCCCAGGATCCGTGCGGCCAGCGCCGTCACGGTGGCCGAGTCGAGGCCCCCGCTGTTCTCGGCGCCGACGCGCGCGCCGGCCGGCATGCGGCAGCGGACGGCCTCCGCGAGCACCTCGCGGTAGTCGTGGACCCACCGCGGGTCGCGCCGTGCCGCGGCCGGCGCGTCGTCGCGCCACGTGTGCCAGCGGCGCAGCTGCGCACGCCCGCCGGATGCCACGTGCAGCCAGTGCCCGGGGCGCAGCTTCAGGACGCCGCGGTAGGCGGTGGCGGTGACGCCCGAGGAGAGGCCGGCGAGGTGCCGGGCCATCCAGTCCGCGTCGGGTGTGAGCGCGAGGCCGTCGAACCGGCGGAGTGCCGCCACCGAGGTCGAGAACGCGAGCTCGTCGCCGTCGAGGTGGTAGTAGAGAGGCTTCACGCCGAGCGGATCGCGGGCGAGGAAGGCCTCGCAGCGCGCCGCGTCGAGGACGGCGAGGGCGAAGTCGCCGGTAAGGTGGCGGCACAGGTCGGTCCCCCAGCGCCGCCACGCCGCCAGCGCTAGGTGCGGGTCGGTGCACTCGGCGCACGTTCCGGCATCGAGACCGAGCCGAGCCGCCAGCGCCCGGCGTTCGTCGAGGCGTCCCCAGAAAGCGAGCGCCACTCCGGCTTCGTCGTCGCGGGCGGGCACGCACGTCTGGGGGAGAGTGTCCGCGTCACCGGACCGGCGTAGCTCGACAAGAGCGGCCGTGCCCTGCCGCCAGCGGCCCTCGAGTTCGGGGCGGAGGTACGGCGCGAGGCCGTCGGTCCACCCGGCCAGCTCGCCCGCCGTCCGGGCGTGGTCGCCGGCGAACCTCAATGAGCCCGCGAACACAGGTGCTTTCCGGCGCGGGCGGGGACGACGCGTGCCGGCCGCGGTGCCCGCGGCCCGAGGCGAAGGTCCCCGGCGGCGTCGAGGGCCGGTGTCGCCGGGGCCGGCCGGCTCAGTTGGGGCCGCTGCTCGTGAAGTAGTAGCCGGTGCAGCTGACGAACTCGAAGGTCTTGGGCTGGTTGCCGCTGCTTGTGCCTTGTGTGACGCCGAGCGCTGTCAGCGTGGGCGCCGCGTACTGCCTACGTGCACCTGAGCTCGCGACGCTGCTGTCGCTGCTGGAATCCATGTCGCCCCCGGTTTCGCTGGATGATGCGAGGATCGCCGAGCACGATCATGCTAGCCCGCAGCCCGGGGCGTGTCCATGCCGGCGTCCGTTCCCGCTCCGGTTTCGCCTCCGCGGTCCGAGGTCCTCCCCGGGAGCGGGTCCGCAGCGGACCTCGGGGCTGCCGGCGTCAAGCGGTGCAGCATGCTTTCGTGGGTGACCGCCCAGTCGTCAGGCATCGGCGGGGAGCAGGGAGCGAAGCATCCGGACGGCATGACCGGACATCCGGCCGTCCGGCCGCCGTCTCTCGACGATCGCGCGGACGCAGTGGTCGCTGTCCGGGCGCCGAGACGGGACGGGACGCCGGCCGCGCTTGCGTCCCGAGGTGAGGACCCCCGACGGCATCACGCGCCGACGCCCTCGGGGTCGTCCGGGTCAGACGTTGCTGGTCGTGAAGTAGTCGAAGGTGCACCCGACGAACTCGCAGAAGCTCGGCTGCTGGCCGCTGCGGGTCCCCTGGGTGACGCCGAGCTCCGTGAGGGTGGGCGCGACGTACTGCTTGCGCTCAGTGCTGTTCTCGCTGCTGTGATCCATTTCGCCCCCGGTTTCGCTGGATGACGCAAACGTCGGTTTGAACGCCGATGTTACTTACCCTGCCGGCGCATGTCCACGCAGCTTTCCCGGTCCCGCCTCCTCAGGACGCGTCTCTGCGGCCCAGCATCCTCTGGAGGAAGTGGTCGACCGTGCGCCGGTACGCCTCGGGCGTGAAGCGCCGCAGCGCGTCCGCCTGGGCTGCCGCGACCGCCGTCCGCAGCTCGGCAGCCGTCAGCCGGTGCACGCGCAGCACGGCGTCCTCGATCTCGTCGATCGAGCAGGTCTCGAGCAGGGTCCCCGCGCCCTCGGGCACGGTGATGCCGCAGTCGCGCGACACGATCGGGTAGAGGCCGATCTTGAGGCAGGTGACGACGGCCGGTGAACCGGCCTCGGCGCAGGATGGCGCGACGAGGGCGCAGCAGCGCCTGGTGAGCGCGGCGAGCTCGCGCCCGTTCGGGGGCAGCTGGCCGTACACGTGGATGTTCTCGAGCTCGGTCAGCTCCCGCCGGTAGGCCCTGACGAAGTCGGGGTCCTGGAGCAGGGCGCCGCCGACCACGTGCAGCGTCAGCTCGGGGTGCCGGGCGAACACCTCGAGCACGAGGTCCAGCCCCTTGTGCGCCGCTCCGGCCCCGAAGAACCAGAGGAACTCGCGCTCGTCGGGCGCGAGCGCGCCGGGAGGCTTGCCGTGCGTGCCGATGAAGGACCCGGGCGACGTCACGAGCTGCATCTTGTGGTGGTGCTCGGGTGGGTAGGTCGCGAGCGTGTGCTCGTTGCCGTTCAGGAGGGCGGCGTCGCACAGGTCGAGGGCACGCCGGATGGCTTCCGGTTCCTGGATGCGGCGGCGCGGCCTGCATGCCGCGCCGCGCCGCTCGTTGAGGGCCAGCACGCGCTCCTGCTCCGCGGCGTTGTGGTAGTACGGGTCGCTGAAGATGAGGTAGAGGAGCTTGACGCAGCCGGCGGGAAGCTCCCGGGCGAGTCGCTCCAGGCCGGCGCCGACGTCCATCACCACTTCGTAGGGCCGGTCGGGATGGAAGCCGCGGTCGAGCCAGTGGACGCCGCGCACGTTGTAGCCCTGCGCGACCAGTGCGCGGGCCAGCTCGCGGTCGTCGCGCAGGATCGCGTGTCCCTTGTGTGCGAGCAGGTCGTCGTCGGCGGTGAGGACCCAGGGCCGGTGGAAGCTGAGCAGGGCCCACGGCCGCTCCAGCGTGTCGGGGCGCCCTCTCGGGCGCAGGCGCCTCACTTCGTACCCCCGCGCCGCCAGCAGTCTCTTTGCCACGTCTTTCGCGGCGCGCACCTGCGACCTCCTGCCCGGTGGGACCCGACGTCCGGTATCCTAGCCGAGTGACCGGGCGGGGATGCAGCGTCCGCCCGGCCGGCACGTGCACGGAATCGCGTCCAGCGCACCTGAGGAGGAAGCCTGTGAGCGGCATCCAGGGCGACAGCGTCGTCGTCCGCGACCCCGACATGATCGCCGCCGAGATGGACGGCGACCTTGTCATGATGAGCGTCGAACGTGGTGCCTACTTCGGTATCGGCGGGGTCGGCACCAGGGTCTGGGAGCTCCTCGAGCAGCCGCGCAGCGTGGACCAGCTGTGCGCGGCGATCGTCGCCGAGTACGAGATCGACGAGGCCACGTGCCGCACAGACGTCACCGCGTTCGTGCAGCGGCTGCTCGACGAGAAGCTGGTGAAGCCGGCCTGATGCGGTCCCCTGCCGCGATCGTGCCGGGACCGGCCCGGCGAGGGCGCGATGGACGCGCCTGACGATCTCCGCCGGCTGCTGCTGGACCTCGTGTCGACGGAGCACGAGGTCCGGTCCCGGGTGGCGGGCCTCGACCGCGGCGCGTGGGACGCCCTGCTCGCGTGCGCCGCGGAGCACCGCGTGAAGCCCCTGCTCCACTGGCGCCTCGCCCACGAACGCGCGGACCTCGAGGTCCCCGCCGAGGTCCGCTCGCGGCTCGCGGACGCCTACCTGCAGGCCACCCTGCGGGCGCTCAAGATCGAGCGGGAGCTGATCCGCGTGGTGCGCACCCTTCGGGAGGCGGGCATCCCGTGCGTGGCGCTCAAGGGCGCCTACCTCGCCTACCACGTCTACCCGGAGCCGGCTCTGCGGCCCCTCAAGGACCTCGACCTGCTCGTGCCCGCCGCCGACGCGCGGAGGGCGCACGACGTGTTGCTCGGCGCCGGGTTCGGGCGGACGCCCACGTTCAGCGGCGACGCCGCGACGTGGGCGTCGAAGCTCCACCACCTGCCGGCGCTCCGCCCCCCCGGCGGCGTGGCCGTGGAGCTCCACCACAGGCTCGAGATGCCGGGCGGTCACCGCATCGGGGACTGGGAGCGTGGCGGCGTCTGGAGCCGGCTCGTCGAGGTCCCGGTGGCCGGCGAGACGGTGTCCTACCTCTCGCCGGCGGACGCCCTGCTGCACCTCGTCGTGCACGGGCTGTACCAGCACCGGCTGGACAACGGCCCGCTCACGCTCGCCGACATCGCGGCCCTCGCGAGGACGGGCGCGGTGGACTGGACGCTCTTCTGGCGTCTCGCCGCCGAGGGCGGGTACACGCGTGCCTGCGAGCTCCTCTTCGCGCTCACCGGGCACTACTTCGGGCCGCTGCCGGTGGAGGCCGCCCCGACTGCCGACCCGCTGCCCCGGGACGGCGCGGCGCTGCTCCCGCTGTGCGCGGGCCTGCTCATGCGAGGCGAGAAGGCGGCTGCCGATGAGCGCCTGGTGGGCTCCCTCGCCGGCAAGGGCGCGGGCGGCAAGGCGACGCTCCTGCTCGGCAAGGCGGTGCCCGCGCGCGCCCACCTGGCCATCACGTACGACGTCGATCCCACCTCCGCGCGCGCCTTCCTCTACTACGTGCCGTTCTGGGTGCGGCTCGCGCGCAAGAGGGTGCCGGAGCTCGTGAGCCGGCGCCACGCGGTCACGAGCACGGCCCGTCAGATCGCCGTGCTCGACGACTGGCTGGCGCGGGGGTGACGGAGCTCCGCCGGCGAGGCGGCGGCGCTCGCCGCGCCTCGCCGCGCCTCGTCGCGCCTCGCCGCGCCTCGTCGCGCTTGACATGACCACGTGCCTGCGGTGTAGTCACTGCGCTAATTGACCGGTCGATTAGTCGACCTCAGGACCGGTCCTGGAGGGGAGGACACGTTGACCGACGAAGCCCGTATCCCGACCCGCATGGGCGACGGCACCTTCGCGCGCATGACGCGCAGCGAGATCCGCGCCGACCTCGAGGCGGGCGTGGCGATGGCCGTGAGGCGCGCCAAGGTCGAGCCGCTCACCGACGACGAGCTCGACCACCTGCTCGAGATCTACGCCTCGCCGGTGCGCTTCATCGGCGTCGATGTGGGCGACGAGATCGTCCTCTCGTGCGACGGCACCGGCATGAAGACGCACGCCACGCGCATCGGCGACCTGCAGAGCTACGAGCAGTGGATGGGCGCCGACCTCCTGGAGCTCTGCGTCGGCGACTATTCGCTCAAGGTCGTGCGCACGATCCTCGCCTACGAGGCCCAGTACATGCACGACGCCCAGCTCTGCACCATCGCCCCGCTGCAGTACGGGGTGATGACCAACCTCGGCCTCTACTCGAAGCCCGACGGCCCGTTCGACAACTGGAACGAGCTGCTGCCGCTGAACCGCATCGCCGAGGCGCGCGCCAGTGAGGAGGAGGCCGTCGAGATGGCCGTCCTCGACATGGTCAAGCTCGCCGACTCGCAGTGGGAGGCCGGCGCCGACGCCATCGACTGGGACACGACGGGAGCCTCCGGCGACCCCGAGTTCCTGGCCGCGCTCAAGGCCACGAAGATCATCCGCGAGAAGTACCCCGACATGGGCGTCGAACTGGGTATGGCCGGTGAGTTCGTGCTCGGCATGCACGGCGAGCTCGAGTGGGGCGGCAAGCGCCTCGCCGGCCTGTGGCCCAAGGACCAGCTGCTGCTGGCCCAGGAGGCCGGGGCGACGATGTTCGGGCCGGTGGTCAACATCAACACCGGCAAGAGCCTCGCCTGGAACATCGCCCGGGCGATCGCCCTGATCAAGCCTTGCATGGAGGTCGCGAAGATCCCCGTGCACCCCAACGCCGGCATGGGCGTGGGCGGCGTGCCGATGTTCGTCTACCCGCCCGGCGACGCGACCTGCCGCGCCGCCAAGGCGTTCACCGAGCTTCTTCACGTGGACGGCTTGTAGGCCGGCTCGGGCGATCCCCACGGGATGCACAGCGCCCACGCGCAGGCTGCGAGTCTCGGCGGAATACGGGCAGGCGGAGACCTGGTTGCCCGGATGCAGATGACTCGGGGCATGCGCCTCAAGGAAGCGAAGCAGTACGTGGCCGACAAGGTTGGCGTGACGCCGTTCGACCTCGGCGACCCGGTGGTCATGACCGACGTGCGCAACGAGTACGGCTTCGGCCGCATCCACAGTTACGCGATCAGCCAGCCGCAGCAGGCCAACCAGATCGAGGCCAAGTTCAACATCTCGCGCGTGCTGGACGTGCCGATCAACTGCGTCGAGCGCTTCAAGGAGAGGACGGCCGGCGCCTGAGGGCGCCGGCCGCAGGAGGCGAGCCATGATCCGCAACCCGCGCGCGGGGTCGCGCAAGAGCGGCGGCTTCAGGCTGGACGTGTTCACCGACGACGAGCTGCGCGGGATCCACCTCGCCACGCTGGAGGTGCTGTCGGAGACCGGGGTCTTCGTGGAGGACGCGGAGGCGCAGGACATCTTCGAGCAGGCCGGCGCCGAGGTCGACCGCGAGCAGCAGGTGGTGCGCATCCCGGCACACCTGGTGGA
>CAIXSE010000534.1 GCA_903921965.1 uncultured Thermoleophilia bacterium
CTCGGCCACGTCCTGGAAGTCGATGTCGTCGCCCTCCAGGGTGATCTTGATGTTCTCCACCTTGTTGTCGATCTCGATGAGGGTGATGTCCACGCCGTGCACGCCCTCGAGGTCGCCGAGCTTGTCGGCGAGCACGAGCATGGTGGGCTGGTGCGGCTTGAGGACGTCGAGCACGAGACGCCTGACCTCGCTCATGTGGCGGTCACACTCCGTGAGTGGTGGGCGGGAAGGGCTGCAATCCTAGCATACCCACCCCCGCGGCCCGGTCACCCCGAGGGTGGACGATGGGTCGGCCGCATGGCCTCCCGCGGCAGCCCGCCGCGCGGGCCTCCGCTCCCGATAGTACTGCCGCCGGGCCGGGCAGCCCTCCCGTGAACCTCGAACAGGGTGCCCACGCAGGGTGAGCAGGTTTGCCCATGCTCATCGACGCGCCGTTCGCCGATGCAGGAAGTGAAGCGCGACACAGGCGCACAGGGACCGGAGGAGGACGAGATGGGCAGCTGTGCAGCGGCCCGCGAGGCGACGGGCTACACCCACATCCGCAGGGACCCGTACGGGCAGGCCGGACCGGCCTGCGACCTCCTCCTGAGCGACGACGGCGTGCTCTACACCGCCGGCGCCAGCGGCTCCTGGCGCTGCCTCGGGGTCATCGACCCCGAACTGCTCCTCGACGACTTCGGCATCCTCGACGGCAGCGCCGTGGGTCTGATCGTGGAGGACGTGCCGCCGCGCCGCACCATGCCGCTCATGGTCTGAACGCCGTGGAGCGCCGCCCGGCTCCGGCCGTGGCGGAGCCGCGCCGGCGGGCTCGGCTCAGATGCCGGCGCCCGCGTCGAACTGCAGGAACTCCGCGAGGATCGCCTGCGTCTCCCGCACAGCCTCCTCGCGCTTCCCGTGGCGCTCGGGGTGGATCTCGTCGAGCTCCTTCTCCATCTCGACGATGCGCGCCACGAGGCACTTGATGGCCTCGGCGACGGGGTCGGGCAGGTGGCGGTAGTCGATGTCGGGGATGCCGATCTTCTGGCCCTCCAGGAGCACCGGCCTGCCCGGGTTGCCGACCACGGTGGAGTTCCTGGGGACGTCGAGCACCACGACGCTGCCGGCGCCGATCTTGGCGTTGTCGCCGACGGTCACCGCGCCGAGCACCTTGGCCCCTGCACCGAACACCACGTTGTCGCCCACGGTGGGGTGACGCTTGCCGGTCTCCTTGCCGGTGCCGCCGAGGGTGACGCCCTGGTAGATCGTGACCTCGTCGCCGATCTCGGTGGTCTCGCCGATCACGACGCCCGAGCCGTGGTCGATGAAGAGCCCCTTGCCGATCTTCGCCGAGGGGTGGATCTCCACCCCGGTGATGAAGCGGCCGAACTGGCTCACCCAGCGCGCGAGCAGGGGGGCGCCCGACGTCTGCAGGCGGTGGGCGAGGCGGTGCATCCACAGCGCGTGCAGGCCGGAGTACGAGGTGATGATCTCGAGCTTGGACGTGGCCGCCGGGTCTCGCTCCTGGACGGCGCGCACGTCGTCACGGATCTCCACCACGGCGGTGTGTACGTCGCGCCTGAGGCCGCCGATGAGCTTGCCGAGCACTGAGGTCACCTCCCCGCCGCGGCGCCGGACGGCGCCTCGTTCATGCTACCCGAGCGGAAGCCGTCGAGGTCGAGGGCGACGTAGGTGAAGCCGGCGGCGTGCAGGCCGGCGAGGATCGCCTCGCGCGCCTCGCCGGCGGCCCGCGCGACGTCGCCGGGCTCGACCTCGACGCGGGCGACGTCGCCGTGGTGGCGCACGCGGCACTGGCGGAAGCCGAGCTCACGCAGGACCCTCTCGGCGGCCGCGACGGCCGCGAGCCGCTCGGCGGTGATCGGCGAGCCGTACGGGATGCGCGACGCCAGGCAGGCCTGCTGCGGCGCGTCCCAGGTGGGCAGGCCGAGCTCGCGCGCCAGGCGCCGGACCTCGGCCTTGCCGATGCC
>CAIXSE010000535.1 GCA_903921965.1 uncultured Thermoleophilia bacterium
CACGCGCGTGCCGTCGCTGATCACCGCCACCGTGTTGGCCTTGTTGGTGTGCTCGTAGACCTTCTCGGGGTCGTCCTTGATCTCGAGACAGGGGGCGCTGACGCCCGGCGTGTACCAGATGCCGAAGTCGTTGAAGTCGCGCACGCAGCACTTGAGCGTGGTCTCGATCTTGCCCTTGTAGAACGGGTGCAGGACCTTGGCGTCCTCCATGGGCTGGTAGGCCTTTGCCTTCAGCTCTTCGACCGTGGGCGTGCCGTCTGCGTTGGGCATGCGAGGACCTCCGTGTCGACCGACCGGCGGGGCTCCGGGGACCGCCGGGAGATGGGTGTGGATACCACATCGTGTTAACCGTATATCGGTGAACGAGGCCGGACAATGAAGCCGGGGCGGCGGTCCCGCTGCCGCCGCCGCGGACGGCGTCAGGGGCGGAGGACGCTCTCGCCCCGCCCGCCGCGCCAGAGGCGCCAGAGCGCCACGGCGAGGGCGTAGACGATCCCGAAGAAGAAGAGGACCCAGAGGATCGCGACCAGCTCGCCGCGCACGCCGGCCCACACGGCCCCGGCCGTGAGCGCGGCGGCGGCCACGGCGACGGCGCCCCAGAGGCCGCGGCGCCGCGCGCCGTAGATCAGCAGCAGACCGGCCGCCATGAGCGTGACGAAGGCGGCCAGCAGCAGGGCGCCGACGAAGATGACGCCGCCGGGCGTGACCATGCGCGTGTACCCGGCGTCGACGATCGCGTTGCCGGCCGCCAGGCTCCGCGCCCCGAAGGTGACCGCCCAGGCGCCGACCGAGCCGTACCCGATCACCCAGGGGAGGAGCACGACCGCGGCGAGGATGCGGCGTCCGGCGCCGCGCGCCGGGATGTCCGCCGCCGGGGCGGCGTCGTCCGGCGCCGGCGGTGAGGGGTCGGCCGGCGCCGGCGCGTCCGGCGCGGCGCCCGGCGTCTGGTCGTGCGGGTCTGCCTGGTCCATCATGGACCAAGTGTAGAGTCTCCGGCGCCGGCGTGCAGCGGAGCCGGGCGCCGCCCGAGGAGGGCCCCGTGGACGACCCACTCGCCACCGCCGCAGAAGTCCTCGCCCGCGCCGGCCGCGTGGTGGTCTACACCGGCGCCGGCGTGAGCAAGGAGTCGGGCATCCCGACGTTCCGCGACGCGGAGACCGGCCTTTGGGCGAAGTACGACCCGATGCAGCTGGCCACCGAGGAGGCGTACCTGGAGCGGCCGGCCTTCGTCTGGGACTGGTACGAGCACCGCTTCGGCATCGTCGCTGCGGCCGAGCCCAACCCGGGCCACCTCGCCATCGCCGAGCTCGAGGCCCTGCTGCCCCGCGTCACGGTCGTCACCCAGAACGTCGACGGCCTCCACCGGCGCGCCGGCTCATCGCACGTGATCGAGCTGCACGGCACCATGCACGTCTTCCGCTGCATGTCCGGTCGGCACCGCGGCTACACGCGCGAGGACCTGAGCGGGCAGACACAGAAGCCCCCGCGGTGCCCCGACGGCGAGCTCATCCGGCCCGAGGTCGTGTGGTTCGGCGAGGAGCTGCCGAAGGGGGCCCTGGCGGAGGCGCAGCAGCTGGCGGCGCGCTGCGACGTCGTGCTCGTGGCCGGCACCTCGGGCGTCGTGTACCCGGCCGCGACCATCCCGCACATCGCGCGCCGGGCCGGCGCGGTCGTGATCGACGTGAACCCCGACCGCGACGAGCTGGCCGAGATCGCCGACGTGTACCTGCGCGGCGCCGGCGGCGAGGTGCTGCCCGAGCTGCTCGCCGCGGTGAAGGAGCGCCTCGCGATCCGAGCCGCCGCGGCAGGGACGACATGAGGCGGCGCGCGATTCTCGGGCGGGGAGAGGAGCGCTGCACGAGTCCTCGCGGGAATCGGATCCTCTGATTCTCGGATCCTCGGCTTTCCGCGAGCGCCCGCGCACCGTGTACCTGCTCCGTCACGGGCTTCCACCGCGCGCCGCCCGCGGCGGGTCGCGGCCCGGCTACGCCTCCGGGGCGCCGGGCCTGAGGTTCCTGCCGGCCCGGCGCGCGACCTCCGCCACGCGCCGCGCCCGCGTCTCAGGCCGCACCGCGCGCACCACCCAGCGGACGTAGTCGCGGCGCTGGTTCGCGGTGAACGCCATCAGGTTGGCGGCGGCGCCGGGCACGACGTCCAGCGCCGCCTGCAGGTCGTCGGGAACGACGTCGTAGTCCTCCGGCACGTCGAGCTCGTCCCAGGCGCCGGACCGTTTGGCGGCCTCGACGGCCGCCAGGCCCGCCGGCGTCATCCTGCCCTCGCGGATGAGCCTCTCCACGCGCGCCTTGTTCGACGGGGCCCACGTGCCGCCGGGTTTGCGCGGGCTGAAGCGCAGGGCGTGCTCCCGCTCACCGAGGCTGTACAGGCGGCTGTCGATCCAGCCGAAGCACAGCGCCTCCTCGACGGCCTCGTCCAGCGAGAGGTGCGGCTCGGGCACGTGCTTCTTGAGCAGCCGCAGCCAGACCTCGGAGCACCTGGCGTGATGCTCCTCCAGCCAGGCCCGCCAGGCGGCGCGGTCGGGCGCGAAGAGGGTGTCGGAGGGAGGACCGGCCACGCCGGGGACGCCCTGGAGCGGGCCGCTACCTGAGGAACGCCGAGAGGTCGGCCGCCATGCCGAGCTCGGCGTACCGGCGCGAGCGGCGCATGTAGCGGCCGGTGAGCTCCGCGCGCGGGGTGAGGTCGGCGTCGGTGAGCACGCGCACGACCTTCGCCGGCGAGCCGAGGATGAGGCTCCGCGGCGGGAACGTCTTGCCTTGCGTCACGAGAGCGTTGGCGCCGACGATGCACTCGTCGCCGATCACGCAGCCGTTGAGCAGCACGCTGCCCATGCCGATGAGGCAGCCCCCCCCGATCGTCGCGCCGTGGATGATGACGCCGTGCCCCACCAGCGTGTCGCGCCCGATGGTGAGCGGGAAGCCCTCATCGGTGTGCGCCACCGAGTTGTCCTGGAAGCTCACGTCCTCGCCGAGCTCGATGAGCTCGACGTCGCCCCGCAGCACCGCGCCCGGCCAGACGTTGGCGCCGTCGCGCAGCACCACACTGCCGATGATGGTGGCGCCGGGGTGCACGTAGGCGGTAGGACTGAAGACGGGTATCTTGTCGCCGAATGCAGAGATGGACATGAGCGAAGTCTACCGGAGGATCACATGAAGTTCGTGCACGTCGCGACCAGGACCAGACACCTCGATGCGGCCATCGCCTTCTACGAGGCCCTGGGCATGAAGGAGAGCCGGCGCACGGAGCTGACGAAGGGCCGGGCGACGCTGGCCTACGTGTCGCCGCCCGAGGGCAACTTCGACATCGAACTCGTCTACAACTGGGGCAAGGACGACGGCTACGACGGCGGCGAGCGCTTCGGCCACTTCGCCTTCGAGGTCGAGGACATCGACGCCGTGCTGCCCGGTATCACCGCGGCGGGCGGCAGCATCGTGCGCGAGCCCTACCTGCTCGAGGGCACGGGCCCGCGCATCGCGTTCGTCGCCGACCCCGACGGCAACTGGGTCGAGCTGATCCAGCGCTCCGGTTGGTGACGCGAGGGAGGGCGGGGCGGCCCTGCGGCCTCCCCGCGCCCGGCCTCAGCCGAGGCGCGGCTCGAACGTGCGGCTCCAGCCCATGCGCCCGGCGGAGAACGCGCGCGGCGCGGCGATGAGGCACAGGATGCCGAGGAACACGTAGTACGAAAGATCGAGGTTCGTCGCGGTGCCGAGGGCGGCGGCGAGGTTGTACAGGCTGCCGGCGCCGGCCAGCAGGGCGATCAGACCCCAGGCGGCGCGGTGCGGCATCGGCGTGAGCTCGAGCAGGAGGGCGGCCAGCAGCAGCGCCGGCGGGAACGCCAGCACCGGCAGCGTGGCCAGGTCGCCGGGCCCGGAGCCGCCGGGCGCGGCGGTCGGGGACTTCACCGCGTACACCGTCTGGAACACCATCCAGGCGATGCCGGCGACCAGGAACAGGATCACCACGAGGCGGCCGATGAACTGGCGGTCGTGCCGGGTCATGGAGGGCAGGCGCCGGTTCCACGCGCGCGAGCGCTTCCAGGCTCGGTAGATCACGACGAGGCCGACCAGCATGAACACCGGCAGCAGCACCCACGGGTGGGCCGTGAACCACGGGGCCCAGGAGGAGGGCGGCCAGGTCTGCTCGCGCAGCTTGTACTGCGTGGCCCCATCCTTCGGCATGAGCTGGAGCACCCTGCCGCCGTCCGCGAGGACGTCGACGGCCAGGCTGGTGAGGTTCGAGACGCGGATGCGGAAGCCGGCCGTCTCGTAGGGCGGGGCCGGCGGGTCGCCCCCGGTCAGCAGCGGCCAGACGCCGCCGGCGTCGCGGGCCTCGGCGGCGGGCCAGGTGAAGGTGACCGTGGCGCCGCGCGCGGCGGCGCCCGCGCCGCCCCACTCGGCCACCGTGGTCTGGTAGGTCACCCCGCCGAGGGCGTCCTTGACGACGGGGTCGGCGAGGGCGGCGGCGACGTAGTCGTACCCGCCGCCGCGCTCCGCGTCCGGCCCTGCGGCGCGCGCCGCCGGCGCCGCCGCCAGCACCGCGCCGGCGCACAGCAGGGCCGCCACGGCCGGCAGGATGCGGTGCACGACCTTCCAGAACCCGGAGCGAAGCGACTCGCCCGGGGGGAGCTCGCCCGTCACCGTCTCCGCCGACGTGCCCGGCGTGAGCTCGTAGGTGCCCCAGTGCACCCACTGCTGCCCGGGGTGCCGCGCCCACATCGTGTAGTAGTAGGTCGTCCCGTTCTCCAGCCCCTGGTCGCGGTAGGTGCCGGTGACGTCGTAGTAGACGAGCGTCTGGCCGCTGCCTTCCTTCTCGAAGTCGTAGGCGGTCTCGGCGTGACCCGCGAGCGAGCGGAAGATGCGGACCTCGAGGAGGGTGCTGCCGGGGTAGTCCCAGCTGATCGCCACGCAGCCGTCGCCGGCGCGCGTGACGATACGCCGCGTCTGGACGTCGGTGAGGTGCTGCATGCTGTGGCCGTGCCCGGCGCGACCTGGACTCACGTGGCCTCCCCCTTGGAGCGGCCGCAGACGGTGGGCGACAGCATACCAGCACCGGCGCGCCCGGCCGCGGCGCCGGCGACCCTTCAGAACAGGCCGTAGCTCGCAGGCAGGTACCGGTCGGGCCGCCCGAACGGCTGCGACGCCAGCAGCAGGCCGGGCGTGTCGTCGGGCACGAAGCCCGCCGTCCACAGGACGCTCTGCGCCCCGGTGCACGGCGCCGGGACGCGCACGGTGACGCGCTCGAAGCCCTGTGTCGCAAGCTGCACGAGCGCGTGGCGCAGCACCGGCGCGACGTCGGCCTCGTCGAGGCACGCGAGAGGCCCGATGCGGCCGTTGGGCCGGTACATGACGTACCCGGCAGGACGGCCGGCGCGCCGGAAGAGCCAGCCGCGCCGGCCGTCCTCCCCCAGGTAGAACGCGTGGTCGACGGCGCGCTCGATGCCGGTGACCTCGGCGTCGAGCGCCGCGACGTGCGCCGCGGACGCTCCCGTGAGCGGCTCCGGCTCGAGCCCCGGCGCCCGGCCGTCGCTCCCGCCCAGCGGCCCCAGCAGCCCGTCCGGCACCTTCGGCGAGCCGGCGAAGCCGAGCAGCGCCTCGCGCGGCAGCATGCCGCGGCGCGCGTAGAGCGTGTTCGAGACCGGCTGCAGGGTGTCGGTGACCGTCGCCAGGGTCTCGGCGCCCTCGCCGGCCTCCATGCAGCGCCGCAGCAGCTCGCCGCCCACGCCGATGCCCTGTGCCTCGGGCAGCACGAACAGGTCCGAGAGGAACCACCAGCTGCCGCGCTGGATGGCCGCGCCCCAGGCGACGAGCTCGCCGCCGGCCTCGGCGCCCCAGCAGCGCGGCCCGTCGTGCCGCAGCACGTGCAGGAAGGCCGCGGTCTGGTCGTTCTCCGGCGGCACGAGCAGCTGGCCCGCACGCCCGAGGTAGTCGTTCAGCGCCTCGCGGAAGACGGCGAACGCGGCGGCGTCGTCGGGCGGCACCAGAGGCCGATAGGTGATGTCCGCGGCGCGCATGGGCCAAGCCTACATCCGCGACGCGCAGACGCGTTTTGCGCCCGCCCGCGTTTGTGCTACCCTAGTGCGCCGCTGCACAGGCTCGTCCGCAGCGCGAGCGGTCCAGTCCACCGGGCCGCGGCCCTTCTTGCGTGGCGCATTCGTCTAGGGGCCTAGGACGCCGCCCTCTCACGGCGGTAACACGGGTTCGAATCCCGTATGCGCTACCACCTCGTTTCACCCGCAGCCCGCAGCCTTGTGCGGTTCCGGTACATCCTCTCCACCGTGGCTCCGGTAGGTGTGTTCCACTCCCGGTGTTCCACTCCCGGACGCGGCTCCGGTACCTCTGTCACACCTCCGATCGGTGCAGCCAGGGCCAGTCCGTTCGCGAAACCGCGCGCGTCCGCGAGCAAGGACCTCCCGCGACCCCTCACCTCGCGTCTGACCCGGCTCCCGCGCAGCGCCACGCCCGCTCGCCTCACAGCGCGCTCTCAGGAACTCCCGCTACGATGCGGGGGTGACGAGGCCTTCACAGACATCCGCGGGGCCGACCGCCGGTGCGCCGGCGACGGCCGCCACAGCTCTCGCGGAGGCACCGGCCCGGCCGGGCCCCGGCAGCTCCGGACGGACGGGCCGGCGCACGCCGCGGGCCGAGGTCGCCGTCGCCCTGATCTGCTTCGCCGTGCTGACCGGCGCAGCGCTCACCCGCTCCGTCACCCTCCTGGAGCCGGACGACTACGCCTACCGCGCCTCGGTCGTGGCGCTCACCGAGGGTCACGTGCTCCTCAGCGAGGCGCAGTACCAGGACCTCGCCGGCCGGCTGGCACGGCAGGACGCCGCAGGCGGCCTGAGCGGCAGCCGGGGGATCGCCCAGTGGACGCAGCTCGACGACGGCCGCTGGGTGAGCGAGAAGAACCCCGGCTACCCGTTCCTTGTCGTACCGTTCGCGCTCCTCGGACTCGAACGGGTGGCGCCGCTGTTCTACGGCGCCCTGGGGTGCGTCGCGCTGTTCTTCGGCGGGCGACGCTGGCTGGGCGCCTGGGGCGGCGCGTTCGCCGTCGGCCTGTTCTGTTCGTC
>CAIXSE010000536.1 GCA_903921965.1 uncultured Thermoleophilia bacterium
TGCGCGGCATCGACCACCAGCAGCGCTTCTGTCTGGTCGTCGAGGTACGCGACGAGGCTCATCGCGTCGGTGGACAGGTCAACGGCCTCGAACCCACTGTCGAGGCCGTTGACCGTGATGTGTTCCACCACGCGGGGGCCCACGGCGTCGTCGCCGGCCATGTAGTTCCCCACGCCGATCAGGTAGCGCACGGGGCTCAGCGCACGAACTTGACGTCCACGTAGTGCGTGGAGCACGAGATGCAGGGGTCGTACGACCGCACGAGCATCTCCAGGGCGAGCTCCATCTCCTTCTCGCCCTTGTCCTGCGCCACGAGCTCCGGCACCAGCTTGTCGAAGTCGTGCTGGATGTTGTTGTGGTTCTGGTTGGTCGGGATGATGCAGTTGCCGCCGAGGCACATGCCGTCGTCGCCGTAGGCGTACTCGTGGAACAGGATGCCGCGCGGCACCTCGGTGGCGCCCGAGCCCGAAGCGAACTTCGTGGGCTCCACCAGCGGCTCGAGCTCCACGCCCGCGGCGATGAGCTCGTCGAGCAGGGCGACCGACTCGTAGCAGTCGGAGACGATCTCCACGGCCTGCGCCACGGTGTTCATGTACGGGTTGGTGCAGACCGGCTGGATGCCGAGCATCTCGGCGGCCTTCTTGGCCTCGGGGTGCAGGCGGTCGTAGTTGTTGTTGAACCGCGCCAGGGCGCCGGCGGCGTAGGACGGCAGGATGTTCTTCGTGTACTTCGCCGTCGACTGCGGCACCATGAACTCGTTGGTGACGCTCTTGTAGTCGGCGACCGGGTAGCGCTGCTTGGTGCCGTCGGGGAGGCAGGACTGGATGTCGCCGTCGTAGAGCCCGTAGTCGTCGTCGTTCGACAGGGCCACGTACTCCGTGGGCCGGTCGAAGACGGGGACCGCCGGGGCCAGCGCGGCGACCGTGGCGAGCGTGGCCTCGAGCTCGGGCAGGGCGCCCAGCAGACGCTCGCGCAGTTCCACGAGCTCCTTGGTCGAGGGCACCGCGGCCATGCCGCCCGGGACGACGCTGATGGGGTGGGTGGTGCGGCCACCGATCAGCGAGCCCCACTCGTGGGCGAGCCGCTTGAGGCGGAGCGCACGCGCGACGACGTCGGCGTGCGTGGCCACGAGCGGGAACACCGACGGCGCGCCGAGGAAGTCGGGCGCCGCGAGCACGTTGATGTGCAGGACGTGCGAGTCGAAGTTCTCGGCGTGCTTGAGCAGCTCGCGGAGCTTCCAGCTCTGCTCGCTGACCTCGATGCCGAGGGCGTTCTCGGTGGCCTTGACCGAGGCGAGCGTGTGGCCGACGGAGCAGATGCCGCAGATGCGGCTGGTGATGCGGGCCACCTCGGAGTAGTGACGCCCGCGCACCATGGACTCGAAGAAGCGCGGAGCCTCGGGCACCTGCCACTCGCACTTCTCGACCACGCCGTCGGTGACGTTGACGATGATGTTGCCGTGACCCTCGACGCGGGTCACGTGGTCGACACGGATACGAGCA
>CAIXSE010000537.1 GCA_903921965.1 uncultured Thermoleophilia bacterium
CGCGCGCTGGTCCTGCGACCTGCCCTCGAGCGCGTACGCGCCGGGCAGGTCGACGACCTCCACGTGCCGCTCGCCCCACTGCGTGCAGAGGCTCGCGGCCTCGACGCTCACCCCGGCGTAGTTGGCGGTCTCCCCCGCCCCACCGGTGAGTGAGTTGAACAACGAGGTCTTCCCGACGTTTGGGTTGCCCGCGATACAGACGAGCAGCGGCCGCTCGTGGGAGCGCGCCTCCGTCACACGGCGCGAGGGGACGATGACGGTGGCCACAGGCTCAGGCCCTCACCATGATCTTGCAGGCGACCTCGCGGCCGAGCGCGTACTGGGAGCCGGCCACGCGCACCAGCAGCGGGCCGTTGAACGGGGCCACGCTCTCGACCTCCACCGGGGTGTCGGGCAGCAGGCCGAGCGAGGCGAGGTAGCGCAGGAACTCGCCGCTCTCCTCGGTGATACAGCCGATCACGGCTTCGTCGCCCACGTCGAGGTCGGAGAGCGGCCGCAGGTCGACCTCGGCCAGCGTGCCGTCTTCGGACGGGATGACGTGGCCGTGCGGGCAGGTGCGCGGGTCGCCGAGTTGCTCGGCCAGCCGCGCCTCGACCTCCGGGCTGAGCACGTGCTCGAGCTTGCAGGCCTCGTCGTGCACCTCGTCCCACGACATGCCGAGGTAGTCGACGAGGAAGCGCTCGCTGAGACGGTGCCGGCGCACCAGGCTGGCGCCTTCGCGCGCCCCTTCGGCCGTGAGGTGGATGCCCCCCTCGCCGCGCTCCTCCACGAGGCCCTGCGCGCGCAGACGCGACAGCATCTCGGAGACGGAGGGCGGCGTGAAGCCGAGCTCCACGGCCAGACGCTTGACGGTGACCGGCTCGGAACCGCGCTCCAGCTTGAAGATGGCCTCGAGGTACTCATCGGTCCCGTGCGTGCGTGCCGGCAAGGTGTCCTCCGCTTCGGTGCCGCCCCGGAAGGGGGCGGACTCGTACCGTTAGGATACCCTCATTGACGCTCGGTGGGAATCCTGACTTTCATCAAGCGGACGACCGCAGACGGAAGGTGAGGGCGGCCGAGCCGAGCCGGGGAGACGCGGAGCCGACGGCGCGACGCACGGCGAGAGGCGGGGAGAATCCACGCAGGGGGACCGGAGCCGCACACCGGAGCACCGGGAGAGAGCTGGAGCGGATGACGGGACTCGAACCCGCGGTCTTCAGCTTGGGAAGCTGACGTGCTACCAGCTGCACCACATCCGCCCGCCCCGGTAGTTCACCACAGGCGGGGGCACCCCGCAACTTGAGGGTCCGCGGACCCGGCGAGGCCCGGCGCCGCTTCAGACATCCAGCTCGGAGAGGGACGCGCAGGCGAGGAAGCCGCGGTAGACCTCGGCGACGTCGGCGCCGGGGATCTCGAGCGTGCGGCCGTCGAGGCGGCGCACGCCGGGGCAGCCGGCGGCGCGGTCGCAGAACTCCACGCGCGTGAACGTCACGCGGAGCGGCGCGCCGTTCCACGCCAGCGGGGCGGGCCTCCGCGGTGAGCGCAGCGCCCGCTCAACGTCGGCGACCATGCGCGCGCGCACGAGCTCCGGCGGGAGCAACTCGGCGGCGAGGCGCGTGATCCCCCGCTTGACGACCGTGGTCACGATGCCGGGCACGAGCGCCTCGGCCTCGGCCGCCGCCTTGTCGTCGCCCGAGAGGTACAGGGCGGGCACGCCGTGGTGGCCGGCGACGAGCGCCCCGAGCCCGAACTCCCCGACTTCGAGGTCGCCCAAGAAGGCCGAGAACACCCTGTAGTTCCACGTGTGCTCGAGCACGGCGGCCGCCGTGCCGGCGCGCGCGTGGTACCCCACGAACAGCGCGCCGTCGAGACCCGGACCGAGGCCCTGCAGCATGCTGCCGGGCGTCGGCGATCCGCCCACGAGCACGACCTCTTCAGGCAGGCCGGCCGGATCGAGGTTGCGGCCGTGGTCGTGCGCGTCGCACACGACGACCTCGCGGGCGCCGGCCGCGAGGCAGCCCGCGAGCACGGCGTCGAGGTCGGCGCGCATGTGCCGCCGCGCCTGCTCGGCGGCCGGCCCGCCGCGCTCGGTGTCGGCCTCGGCGACGACCCCGCTGATGCCCTCGAGGTCGATGGCGACGAACAGTCTCATGGGTTCCTCCCGGTGAAGGCGGCGCCGTCGGGGCCGCCCAGGCGCCGCGCCAGTGCGGCCACGAGCCGCGCCGCCGCCTCGAGGTCGTCGAGGTGGGCGACCTCGAAGGGCGAGTGCATGTAGCGGACGGGCAGACTGAGCGACAGCGCCGCCGCCGTACCGCCGGCCATGAGCTCGTCGGCGTCGGTGTACGTGTCCTCGGGGGCGGCCTTCACCTGCACCGGCAGGCCCTCCCCGGCGGCGGCGGCGAGGGCGAGCTCCAGGAGGCCGTGGTGGCTGCCGGCGCCGCGCCCGAGGACCGGGCCGGCGCCCAGCAGCACCTCGCCGGCGAGACGTTTCGCGTCGGCCGCCGGCGTGTCGCTGCAGAAGTCGCCGTCGACGACGACGAACACGTCGGGCGCTTCGCGCAGCGCGACCGCCCTGGCGCCCATGAACGTCGTCTCCTCCATGACCGTCGTGAGGGCCGTGAGCCGTGTCGCGCCGGGAGAGGCCGCGTAGAGCTCGAGGGCGCGCACCGCGACGTACACGCCGGCGCGGTCGTCCAGCGCCTGGGTGGCCACGACGCCCGGCGAGAGCTCGACGAACCCCGGCGCGAACGTGACCGGGTCGCCGACGGCCACCCGCTCCAGGGCCCGCGCGCGGCTCGAGGCGCCGATGTCGAGGAACTGCTCGTCCAGGGGCGGGGTCCTGTCGCGGTCGGCCTCGTCGAGGAGGTGCGTCGGCGGCCGGCCGGCCACCGCCCGCACCGGGCCCCGGGCCCCGTGCACGACGAACTCGCGCCCCGGGACGAGCGGCGCGGCCACGCCGCCGATCGCGCCCACGAGCACGAAGCCGTGGTCGTCGGCGCCGGTGACGATGAGCCCGATCTGGTCGGCGTGCGCGGCGACCACCACGTGCGGGCCGTCGCCCTGCCCGACCGTGAGCCAGAGGTCGCCGAGAGGGTCGCGGGACGCCTCGCCGAGCGGCGACAGACGCCGTCGGACGACCTCCTGCACCGGCCCCTCGAACCCCGAGGGCCCAGGTGTGAGGCACAGTTCCCGCAGCAATCCGATGTCGCCCGCCACTCCGACCTCCTCGCGCGCCTCCGGCGCAGGCGCCCCTGCGTCTCGCGCCCCCGAGTCTACACGCTCGGCGGCGACGAAAGCCGGGGCGGCCGCCGGGAACGCCGGCCGATGCGGGGCCCCCGGACGCCGGCCCGCGCCCGGCGCCTCCGCGACCCGGCGTCCGTGCGTCACCCAACGGTGATGCGCACACGGCCGGCCGTTTTCGCCGCAAGATACGTACCGTCAGGTTCGTACTCCGGGCGAGAAGCGCGGGGGCCTGCACACTGGCGACCGAGGAGGATCCACATGGCTGAAACGGCCAACCCCCGCTGGATGCGCAGCACCAAGGGAGCACCGTTCACGGGAATAGGCTCGCTGGAGGCCGACATCCTGGCAGTCGTCTGGGAGCAGGACCGCACGACCGTGCGCGAAGTGTACGAGGCGCTCCTCCAGCACCGGAAGATCGCCTACACCACCGTGATGACGGTGATGAACAACCTCGTGAAGAAGGACCTCCTGGCGCAGGACAGGAGCGAGGTCGCGTACGTCTACACGCCGGCCGTCCCCGGCCGCGAGGTCGCACGGACGGTCCTCGACAGCGTCGTCGACCGGCTGCTGCGCGGCGAGTACAACGTGGCCGTGTCGCAGATACTGCGCCTCGACCGGGAGCTGGACCCGAAGGAGACCGCGGAGCTGCGCGAGTGGGTGCGCGAGCGGTTCGACGCCTGAACGCCCGGCGCCCCGCGCGTCACATGACGTCGGGCGCCGAGACCCCCAGCAGGGCGAGGCCGCCGGCCAGCACGTCGCGCGTCGCGCGACAGAGGCCGGCGCGGAACGCCGCCACCTCGGCGTCGTCCACGAGCACCCGGCAGTTGCGGTAGAACACGTGGAACTCGGCGGCGAGCTCGCCGAGGTACGTGTAGACGCGGTGCGGCGCGCGGTTCTCGGCGGCGCCGAGCAGCACGAGCGGGTAGCGCGCCAGGGCGCGCGCCAGGGCGCGCTCCTCGAGCGCGGTCGCCACCACCGGCAGCGGTCCCGGAGCCTCGCCGCCGTCGGGCAGGTTGCGCAGGATGCTGCAGATGCGCGCGTGCGCGTACTGCACGTAGTACACCGGGTTCTTGTTGGACTGCTCGCGCGCGACGTCGATGTC
>CAIXSE010000538.1 GCA_903921965.1 uncultured Thermoleophilia bacterium
CCGGTGATCATGTTCTTGATGTAGTCGGCGTGGCCCGGGCAGTCGACGTGCGCGTAGTGGCGCTTCTCGGTCTCGTACTCGACGTGCGCGGTGGCGATGGTGATGCCGCGCTCGCGCTCTTCCGGCGCCTTGTCGATCATGTCGAACGCGGTGAACTCGGTGGAGCCCACACCGCGGTTGTGCAGCACGAGCGTGATCGCAGCGGTGAGGGTGGTCTTGCCATGGTCGACGTGACCGATGGTGCCCACGTTCATGTGCGGCTTGCTGCGGTCAAACTTCTGCTTGGCCATGTCTGCTACTCCTTTTCCCTGAACCCGGAGAGGTAGAGTTCACACAAAAAGCGGTGCGGCAGCCTGCCGCACCAAAGGTCGGCAGTATACACGAACCCCGCCGACCCGGGCAACTGGTACGCAAGACTTCAGCGGTGCGTGCTTCATACCCCGCGCACCTTGGCGACGATCTCGTTGGCGATTGAAGCAGGCACCTCCGCGTAGTGCTTGAACTGCATGGTGTACGTCGCGCGCCCCTGCGTCGCCGAGCGCACGTCGGTAGCGTAGCCGAACATCGTGGACAGCGGCACCGTGGCCGTCACGACCTGCGCGTTGCCGCGCGGTTCCATGCCGTCGATGTGCCCGCGGCGGGAGCTGAGGTCGCCCATGACGTCGCCCATGTGCTCGGCCGGAGTGACGACCTCGACGGCCATCATGGGCTCGAGCAGCACGGGCTTGGCCTTCTGGGCGGCGTTCTTGAAGGCCAGCGAGCCGGCGATCTTGAAGGCCATGTCGGATGAGTCGACCTCGTGGAAGCTGCCGTCGATGAGCGCCACCTTGACGTCGACCACCGGATAACCGGCGAGCACGCCGGTGCTCATGGCCTCCTGGATGCCGTCGTCGACGGCCGGGATGTAGTCGCGCGGGATGGTGCCGCCGACGATGCGGTTCTCGAACTCGTAGCCGGCGCCGGGCTCGTTGGGCTCCATCTCGATGACGACGTGGCCGTACTGGCCGCGGCCGCCGGTCTGGCGCACGAACCTGCCCTCTACCTTGTCGACCTTGTTGCGGATGGTCTCGCGGTAGGCGACCTGCGGCTTGCCGACGTTGGCGTCGACGTTGAACTCGCGCACCAGGCGATCGACGATGATCTCGAGGTGCAGCTCGCCCATGCCGGCGATGATCGTCTGGCCCGTCTCCTCGTCGGTGTTGACACGGAAGGTGGGATCCTCCTCGGCGAGGCGCTGCAGCGAGTTGCCGAGCTTCTCCTCGTCGGCCTTGGTCTTGGGCTCGATGGCCACGAAGATGACCGGCTCGGGGAACTCCATGGACTCGAGGATGACGGGCTTGTCGGGCACGGTGAGCGTGTCGCCGGTGCCGGTGTTCTTCAGTCCGACGGCAGCCGCGAGCTCGCCCGCGTAGATCTCCTCGCGGTCCTCGCGGTGGTTGGCGTGCATCTGGAGGATGCGGCTGATGCGCTCGCGCTTGTCCTTGGTGGCGTTGAGCACGTACGAGCCGGCCTTCAGCGTGCCGGAGTAGACGCGGAAGTAGGTGAGCTTGCCCACGTACGGGTCGACGGCGACCTTGAAGGCCAGGGCCGCGAACGGTTCGTCGTCGGCGGTCCGCCGCATGACCTCGTCGCCGTTCGGCTTGACGCCCTTGACGGCCGGCACGTCGAGCGGCGACGGCAGGTAGTCGACGATGGCGTCCATGAGCGGCTGCACGCCCTTGTTCTTGAAGGCCGACCCGCACAGCACCGGCGTGATGCTGATGTCCAGCGTGGCCTGGCGGATGACCTCGCGCAGATGCTCCGGCGTGATCTCCTCACCCTCGAGGTAGGCCTCGAGGAGGTGGTCGTCGTGGTCGGCGATGGCCTCGACCATCTTGAGTCGGTACTCGTCGGCGAGGTCCTGGTGCTCGGCGGGGATGTCGACGACCTCGAACTCGGTGCCCAGCTCGTCCTGGTAGACGAGTGCCTTCATCTCGATGAGGTCGATGATGCCGCGGAACTCGGCCTCGCGGCCGATGGGGACCTGCAGGGCCACCGGGTTGGCGCCCAGCCGGTCGACCATCATCTCGAGGCCGCGGAAGAAGTCGGCACCGATGCGGTCCATCTTGTTGACGAACGCGATGCGCGGGATGCCGTACTTGTCGGCCTGCCGCCACACTGTCTCGGACTGGGGCTCGACGCCCCCGACGGAGCAGAAGAGGGCGATGGCGCCGTCGAGCACGCGCAGGCTGCGCTCGACCTCCATGGTGAAGTCCACGTGCCCGGGTGTGTCTATGATGTTGATCTGCGTGTCGCGCCAGGCGACGGTCGTGGCAGCCGAGGTGATGGTGATGCCGCGCTCCTGCTCCTGCGCCATCCAGTCCATCACGGCTGCGCCTTCGTGCACCTCGCCGATCTTGTGCGTCTTTCCCGTGTAGTACAGGATGCGCTCGGTCGTGGTGGTCTTGCCGGCATCGATGTGAGCCATGATGCCGATGTTGCGCGTGTTGTCCAGCGAATACTGTCGCATGTTCCCTGTCGTCGTCCTTCCGCGCGAAAGCCCCTCACCGACGAAGGTCAGTGAGGGGCCTTCGGGGGATTACCAGCGGTAGTGTGCGAAGGCCTTGTTGGCCTGCGCCATCCTGAAGATGTCGTCCTTCTTCTTGAACGCCCCGCCCTGACCGGCCAGCGAATCCAGCATCTCTGCGGCCAGACGCTCGGCCATGACCTTCTCGCGACGGTCGCGCGAGTAGCTGACGAGCCAGCGGATCGCGAGCGTACGGGCGCGGCGGCCGGGCACCTCGACGGGCACCTGGTAGGTGGCGCCGCCGACGCGCCGGCTGCGGACCTCGAGGTGCGGCGTGAGCGCCTGGACGGCGTCCTGCATGACCTCGACGGGGTCGCGACCGGTCTTCTCACGGACGATCTCGAGCGCGCCGTAGACGATCTGCTCGGCCGTGCTCTTCTTGCCGTCCAGTAGCACCTTGTTGATGACCTGCGTGACGAGCTTGCTGTTGTACACCGGGTCCGGGAGGACCTCGCGGCGCGTGATGGTGCCTCTACGCGGCATGTCTTACCTCGTTCCCTTGCCCTTGGCGCCGTAGCGCGAGCGGGCCTTCTTGCGATCGGCGACGCCGGAGGCATCGAGCGTGCCGCGGATGACCTTGTAGCGCACACCCGGAAGATCCTTGACACGGCCGCCGCGAACGAGCACCACGGAGTGCTCCTGCAGGTTGTGGCCGATGCCGGGGATGTATGTGGTGACTTCCATGCCGTTGGTCAGCCTGACGCGAGCCACCTTGCGCAGGGCGGAGTTCGGCTTCTTGGGAGTCGTGGTGTAGACGCGCGTGCACACGCCGCGCTTCTGGGGTGAACCCTTGAGCGCAGGTGTCTTGGCGCGCTTCACTTTGCTCTCGCGCCCCTTGCGAACGAGCTGGCTGATGGTTGTCATCTGACCTCTCTGGACTCTCTGTAATGCCGCTCAGAACAACGGCCATGTAGTGTAGCGAAAGTTGGCCGCGGCCGCAACACCCTTCGTGCGGCGGCCGCGGCCCGGCTCTCACATCGTCTTCACTCGTCGTCCTCGCTCAGGAACCAGGACGTGGCGGTGTCGGTGCTCATAAGGCGGTCTGCCTCGGCGAGCGCCTCGGCCCTGCCGGCGGGGTAGATCTCCGTGCCGCGGTAGCGGCGCAGGCCCGTGCCGGCGGGGATGAGCTTGCCGATGATGATGTTCTCCTTGAGGCCGTGCAGGGTGTCGACCTTGCCCTCGATGGCGGCGTCGGTGAGCACCTTGGTGGTCTCCTGGAAGGAGGCCGCCGAGAGGAAGCTCTCCGTGGCGAGCGAGGCCTTGGTGATGCCGAGGATGATCTCCTCGAACCTGGCGGGCTCGCCACCCTCTGCGACAACGCGTTCGTTCTCCCGCACCACTGAAGCCCGGTCCACCAGCTGGCCCGGAAGGAAGTCGGTGTCCCCGGCTGTGTCGAGGCGCACCTTCTTCATCATCTGGCGGACGATGAGCTCGATGTGCTTGTCGTTGATCTCCACACCCTGAGAGCGGTACACCTCCTGAACCTCGTTCACGAGGTAACGCTCGGTGGCCGTTGCCCCGCCGTGCTTGAGCAGCTCGGCCGGGTAGAGCGAGCCGGGCGTCAGGGGAGTGCCCTCGTCGATCCTGTCGCCATCCTCGAACCTGAGGTTGGTGCGCCGGGTCGAAAGCGCGTACTCCTTGGCCGCGCCGTCGTCCGGTGTGATCGTGACCTTGCAGCCGCGCTCGGTGTCCTCGATGGCCACACTGCCTGACACCTCGGCGATGCGCGCGACGCCTTTCGGCTTGCGCGCCTCGAAGAGCTCGACGACGCGCGGGAGGCCGTGCGTGATGTCGGCGCCGGCGATCCCGCCGGTGTGGAAGGTACGCATGGTGAGCTGCGTGCCGGGCTCGCCGATCGACTGCGCCGCGATGTGACCGACAGCGTCGCCGATCTCGGCCGGGGCGTTGTTGGCGAGGGCGAAGCCGTAGCACTTCTGGCACACGCCCGATTCGGCCTGGCACTTGAGCACGCTGCGCACCGGGACCATGGGGTCGGCCTCGGAGCCGCGTGCCAGCACGTCGAGGATCTGGGTGCGAGTCTCCGGGTCGATGTGGGCGTCGCGGTCGAAGACCACCTCGCCGGTGGCCTCGTCGACGATCGGTGTGCCGAGGTGCCTGCCGAGCAGGTTCTCGTTGGGCTCGTGCGTCCACACCGCCATGCTCTCGGCGGCGCCACGGCCACGCTTCACCTTGACCTTGGCGTTGGGCAGCGTGGAGTAGACCTCGCGGAGGAGGCCGATCTGGGCGGGGCCGATGGTCTCGCCCTTCTTGAGCACGACGCGGTCGCTTCGCGGACGCGTGACGTCTTCGGCGAGCGTGGTGCCGTCGAGCTCGGGATTCTCCTCGCGACGGCGCGACCACGGCGACATGGGCACCCACTCCTCGGTGCCGCAGTCCTCTTCGGCCACGGTGACGTCCTGGCAGACATCGACCAGACGACGGGTCAGGTACCCGGAGTCCGCGGTCCGCAGCGCCGTATCGGCGAGGCCCTTGCGGGCGCCGTGGGTGGAGATGAAGAACTCGAGCACGGTGAGACCCTCGATGAAGCTCGACTTCACCGGCTGCTCGACGATCTCGCCCTTCGGATTGGACATCTGGCCGCGCCAGCCGGCGAGCTGGCGGATCTGCTTGATGTCGCCGCGGGCGCCGGAGGTGGCCATCATGTAGATCGGGTTGAGCGGCTTGAAGTTGGCCTTGGTGGCCGCCGTGATCTGCACGTCGGCCTCGCGCCAGATCTCCTGGACCTTGCTGCGGCGCTCCTCCTCGGAGAGGAAGCCGTTGCCGTACTCGTCCTGGATCTGCTCGACCATGCGCTCGTGCGTGGTGAGGATCTCGGCCTTCTCGCGCTCGGGGATGACCACGTCGTTCTTCGAGACGGTGACCGCGGCGCGGGTCGCGAAGCGGAAGCCCACCTCTTTGAAGACGTCGAGGATGCGCGCCACCTTGTTGGCGCCGTACAGGGCGACCAGCCGGTTGATGAAGCTGGCGAGACCCTTCTTGGTCATCGTGTAGTTGATGTAGGTGTAGTCGCCCTGGTACTCGGGGCCGAGGACCGCGCGCAGGCCCTCTTCGACCTGCATGTTGAACAGGGCGCGTCCCA
>CAIXSE010000539.1 GCA_903921965.1 uncultured Thermoleophilia bacterium
CGCAACACCAATCCGACGACGCACGCGTTCGAGGAGAAGGTGCGCGTGCTCGAGGGCGGCGAGGCAGCCACCAGCTTCGCCACAGGCATGGCCGCCATCAGCAACAGCCTGTTCGCGCTGCTGAGCCCCGGCGACCGGGTCGTCTCGGTCAAGGACACCTACGGCGGCACGAACCAGATGTTCACCGACTTCCTGCCGCGGGTCGGCGTGGAAGCGGCGCTCTGCGACACCACCGACCACGAGCAGATCGAGGCCGAGATCGCCCGCGGGTGCCGCGTGCTGTACCTGGAGACGCCGACCAACCCGACGCTCAAGGTGATCGACATCGAACGGCTGGCCCGGGCCGGGCACGAGGCGGGAGCCGTGGTGCTTGCCGACAACACCTTCGCGACGCCGATCAACCAGAACCCGCTGGCGCTGGGCGCCGACCTGGTGATCCACAGCGCCACCAAGTTCCTCGGCGGGCACGCCGACGCGCTCGGCGGCGTGGTCACCGGCGATCCCGGGCTGGTCGCGAAGGCGTACCACTACCGCGAGATCACCGGCGCCTCGCTCGACCCCATGGCCGCCTTCCTGCTGCTGCGGGGTATGAAGACGCTGGGCCTGCGCATCGCGCGCCAGAACGAGAGCGCGCTGCGCATCGCGCGGTGGCTGGAGGGCAGGCCCGGGGTGGCGAAGGTCAACTACCCGGGCCTGGAGAGCCACGAGAACCACGAGGTCGCCGCTCTCCAGATGCGCGGCTACGGCGGCGTGCTCAGCTTCATGCTGGACGGCGGCTTCGAGGCCGTGCGGCGCGTGCTGCCCAGGCTGCGCCTGGCCCACCGCGCCGCCAACCTCGGCGCCGTGGAGACGGTCGCCGGCCCGCCGGCGACCACCAGCCACGTGGAGTGCAGCCCCGAGGAGCGCGAGGCCATGGGCATCCCCGAGGGGCTGATCCGCTACTCCGTGGGCATCGAGGACGCCGGCGACCTCATCGCCGACCTGGAGCAGGCGCTGGAGGCGGTGTGACGGCCGGCGGCGCGCTGCCGCGCTCGCGGGCACTCATACCCGCGGTGCTGCTCGCCGTCGCCGCGCTTCTCGGTGCGGTCGGGTGCGGCGCCGGTGCCGCGCCCGGGGAGGGGGCCGGCCCGGGCGGCGCGACGAGCCCGTCCGCCGCCGCCGTGGACGTCCCGGTCGCGGCGCCCGCCGGCGACGGCGTCACGGTCGCCTACGAGGGCAACGCCCAGGTCGAGCTCGTCTCGGCGGCCGGCCGCGTCCTCGTCGACGTGTACGACCCGGCCGCCCTGTCGGCGCCGGCCACGCCGCAGGACGTCCTGCTGACGACGCACGCGCACGACGACCACCTGTCGCCCGGCTTCCAGAAGGACTTTCCCGGCGAGCAGCTCTTCGTGCGCGCGGGGACACTCGAGGTACCGCAGGCCGTCGTCACCTCGATCCCCGCGGCGCACTCGCAGGGCGACCCGCTCGAAGCCGAGGGCGGGAGCGACTACATCTTCGTGGTCGACATCGGCGGCCTCCGCGTCGTCCACTTCGGCGACCTCGGCCAAAACGCGCTGACGGCGGAGCAGCTCGAGGCCATCGGCTCCGTCGACGTCGCCGTCATGCAGTTCGACAACTCCTTCAGTCAGATGGACGCACAGAACAAGAAGGGCTTCGCGCTGATGGACCAGGTGAAGCCCCGCCTCGTCGTGCCGACGCACTTCAGCGCGGCGGCCCTGCAGGAAGCGGCGAAGCGCTGGCCGGTGCTCTCCTCGCCGAAGGACTGGGTGACGGTGACGAAGGACGACCTGCCCGCCGAGACCAGCCTGCTGCTGCTCGGCGAGGACGGTGCCTTCTACGCGATCCAGGTGGAGGCCGCGCCGGTCGGCTGGTGAGCGCCGGCGCCGGGCGCCCCGTCTCTCGGGCGCCCCCGTCTCACCCGAGCGCCTCGGTGTCGATGAAGAGGTCGACGAGGTGCGGGTCGAAGTGGGAGCCCGCGCCCTCCCGGAGGTACCTCACGGTCTCGTCCTCCCGCCACGCCTTGCGGTGGGGCCGGTCGGAGCGGAGGGCGTCCCAGACGTCGACCACCGAGAAGAGGCGCGCCGGCAACGGGATCTCATCCCCGCTCAGCCCGAGGGGGTAGCCGCTCCCGTCCCAACGCTCGTGGTGCGCGTAGGGGATCTCCGACGTCCTGCGCAGGTACGGGATGCGGCTGAGCCACTCGTGAGCCAGCACAGGGTGCCGCTCGATGACCACGCGCTCCTCGGGCGTGAGGGGTCCCGGCTTGAGCAGGACGGCGTCGGGGACGCCCAGCTTGCCGACGTCGTGCAGGAGGGCTCCGCGCACGACGTGCTCCATGTCGGCGTCGGGGACGCCGGCGGCGTGCGCGAGGCGCTCGGTGAGCACCACGACCCGCTGCGAGTGCCCCTCGGTCTCCTTGTCGCGCAGGTCGAGCGCGTGCACCCACCCCGCGAGCGTGGCGTCGTGCGTCTCCCTGAGCTCGCGGTACGCTCTCTCGAGCTCGGCGTGCTCGTCGCGCAGCTTGCGGTAGCGGTTCAGGCGCAGGATCGTGCGCACCCGCGCGCGCAGCTCCAGACGGTCGAAGGGCTTGGAGATGAAGTCGTCGGCGCCGGCCTCGATGCCGGTGAGCCGCGAGGCCCTGTCGTCGAGCGCCGTGACCATGAGCACCGGGGCCTCGGAGAGGCCGTCGGCGGCGCGCAGGCGGCGGCAGACCTCGAAACCGTCCATGCCCGGCATCATCACGTCGAGGAGGATGAGGTCGGGGTAGTGGGCGGCGGCCAGCGCGAGAGCCTCGGGCCCGCTGGCCGCCGTGACGACGACGTGACCCTCGGGCTCGAGCACGTCGGCGAGCGCCTCGCGGCCGGCCTCGTTGTCGTCGACGATCAGGATGACGCTGTGGTTGTCACTCATGGGCACTGCTCCGGGGTCGGTCGTCCGCGGCTTCGTCCAGCAGCCTGCGGATGGTCGCCGTGAGGTCCTTCAGGACGACCGGCTTGGTGATGTAGGCGGTGGCGCCGGCGGCGAGGCAGCGGGCCTCGTCGCCGGGCATGGCCAGCGCCGTGAGGGCGATGACGGGGGTGCGGGCGAACTCCGGTCTGCGGCGCAGCAACTGCGTGGCCGCGAGGCCGTCGAGGTGCGGCATCTGGACGTCCATGAGGATGAGGGCCGGCCTGTGCAGGTCGGCCATGGCGACGGCTTCGTTGCCGTCGCGGGCCACGAGCACTTCGTAGCCCGTGTCCTCGAGGTAGCCGGCGACAGCTTCCACGTTCGCCTCGTTGTCTTCGGCGAGCAGCAGTCTGGTCTTCGGCCCGTGGTCGCCGTCATCGCTCAGACCTCCCATGCCGCGCAGGGCGGCGGCAAGGGCCTCTCTGGTCACCGGCTTCAGGATGTGCGCCGCGGCACCGCTTGCGCGCGCCCGGGCCGGCTCGTCGACCACCGACACGACCAGCACCGGCAGGTCGCGAAGCTCCTCGTCCTCCTTGAGCTGCGCGAGGACCTCCCACCCGGAGGCGCCCGGGAGGAGCAGGTCGAGGACGATCAGGCTGGGCGCCTGGCGACGCACCGCGTCGAGCACGCCGGTGTCGCCGGCGTGCCCTGCGACCGCGTAGTCGAGCTCCCTGAGGTAGCCGGCGATCTGCTCGTACGCCTCGGGCGAGTCCTCGATCACCAGCGCGGAGCGCCCCCGGATCGCGGCGGTATCGCGCGGCGCTCCGGCGGCGTCCGCGCGCTCGCCGGCCGGCAGCGTCACGCAGAAGCGGCTGCCCAGCCCCGGCTCGCTCTCGACCTCGATGCCGCCGCCGTGCGCCTCCGCGAGGCGCCGGGCGAGCGCGAGGCCGAGGCCCGTGCCTTCGTGGCGGCGGTCGAGCCCCGCGTCGAGCTGCACGAACGGCTGGAACAGACGGGCGGCGTCGTCCGGAGCGATGCCGATGCCGGTGTCGGTGACGGTGAAGCGCACCCGGCGGCCGGCGTCGGATTGCTCCACCGACAGGGTGACCAGGCCGCCCTCGGGCGTGAACTTGACCGCGTTGCCGAGGAGGTTGACGAGGATCTGCTTGAGCCTTCGCGGGTCGGCGGTCAGGCCGGCCGGCGCGTCCGCGGTCTCCAGCGCGAGGCGCACGTTCCTCGCCGAGGCCGGCCCCCTGACAAGTGAGAGGCCGGCCTCGCACACGTCGTCGACGACGACCCACTCCGGGGCGAGGTCCAGGCGGCCTGCCTCGATGCGGGCGAGGTCCAGCATGTCGTTGATGAGGTCCAGCAGGTGCCGGCCGCTGCCCTCGATGGTGCGGACCGACGCCTGCTGGCGCTCGTTGAGCGGCCCGCGGACCTGGTCCAGCAGCCCCTCGCTGAGGCCGAGGATGGCGTTCAGCGGCGTGCGCAGCTCGTGGCTCATGTTGGCGAGGAACTCGCTCTTGGCCCGGTTGGCCAGGTCTGCCGCCTCCTTGGCGGCGAGCACGACCTGCTCGGCCCGCTTACGCTCCGTGATGTCGACGATCACCCAGAGCACGCACTCGCCGTCGGCGTAGGGGATCCAGTCGCCCCAGACGAGTGCGGAGATCTCCCTGCCGTCCTTGCTGCGGAAACGGGCCTCGTAGCCCTGCACCGGCACCCGGTGCTGCAGCTGCTCGCCGAGGCGGACCAGCTCCGCCGTGTCCACGAACACGCCGAGGCCGGCCGCGTCGGCGCCGATGACCTCGTCGCGCGAGTACCCGCTGCCGCGCAGGAACGCCTCGTTGGCTTCGATGAAGCGCCTCTCGGGCCACGAGGTGAGCAGCATGGGTGTCGGGTTGTCCCGGAACAGGCGCGCGAAGCGGTGTTCCTCTGCGGCGCGGCGGGCGTCCTCGAGCTCGGCCTCGAGCAGATGCTGCTGGGTGAGGTCCTCGACCGTGCCGTCGATGTAGCGCGGAGCGCCGTCGTCGCCCATCACCAGCCGGGCGTTCTCGCGCACGTGGATGGCCGCGCCGTCGTGTCGCGTCCAGCGCGACTCCAGCCCCATGACCTGGCCGGTGACGGCGAGCTCCTGCAGGAGCCGGCTCATGGGGTACCCCGTGTGCGCGCCGTCGCCGGCGAGGGCGAGACCACGGAGGCCCTCACCATCTTCGGCGCCGAGCATGCGGGCGAGGGCCGGGTTGGCGAGGACGACCTCCCCCTCCGGAGAGGCACGGAAGATACCGACCGGGGAGTGGGTGAAGAGGTCTTCGTAGTGCCTCTCGCTCTCGCGCAGCGCTGCCTCGGCCTGGTGGCGCCGGGTCACGTCGGTGAAGGCGGCCAGCGAGCAGACGCGGCCGTCGAGGACCGCCGACGTGGCGACCAGGTCGGCGAGGACCTCTTCGCCGTCGGCGCGCAGCAGCGGCGTCTCGCGCAGCTCCACCCGCTCGCCGGCCAGCGCCCGGCCGAACGCCGCCCTGATGGTCGCGCGCGCCCGCTCGGCGAACAGCGTCCCCGGCGCGCTGAAGAAGTCTTCCGTCTCGCGCCCGACCATCGCGCGGAAGGCCTGGTTGGCGAAGACGAGCCGGCCGGTCTCGGCATCCGCCGCCACGAGCCCCGCCGGCATCGCGTCGAGGAGCTCGCGGTGCCGGCGGTCCGCCTGCACCAGCTCTCCGGCGCTCTCCCGCGCGCGGGCGTCGGCCGCGAGGCGCTCCTCTTCCAGCGACACGGCACGCGCCAGCACGCGGATGCTGGCGACCTCGGCCGGGGTGTAGTCGCGCCGCTTGACGTCCACGGTGGCCAGCGCGCCGATCGTCTGCCCCCCGACCTGCACGGGGTGCCCCAGGTACGCTTTGAGCCCGTAGCGGGCGACGGCGGCGTCGGAGTGCTCGTAGACGGAGCCCTCGAGGTCGCCGAGCACCACCGTCTGGCCGTCGCCGCGTATCGTGGCCTCGTAGCAGATGTGCCCGTCGGGTGCGTCCGCCAGGGGCATGTCGGGCGGCAGGTCGTGACCGGACCAGACGACCAGCGACTTCTGCTCGTCGTCGAGCCGGTTGTAGAGGGCGGCGGCGCTGCCCGTGACCTCCGCCGCGGTGCGCACGATCTCGTCGATGCTGAGGCGAGGGTCGGGGCTCAGCCGGTAGAACAGCTCGCCGGCGGCCACCGCCGACCGGGTGACCCGCTCCTCTTCCGCCTCGGCCCGCCGTGCGACGCCGCGCGAGCGCCTGAGCAGGACGGCCGCGACCACGAGGCCGGCCAGCGCCAGCGTGAGCCCGACCGGCAGGGCGGAGCGGCCGGCCAGCACCCACGTCCACGTGCTGGCGTCGATGTCCAGGCCCAGTGCGGCGGTCACCGCCCCGGTCGACGGGTCGACCACCGGCGTGCCCACGGTGACGAACCGGCCCCAGCTGTCCTCGTAGGGACCGTCGACCGCCGCCCGTGAGGCGGCGAAGATCTGCGGCAGCGACCCCGGACCGTCCTCGTACACCTGTCCCGGCGGCGAGTAGCCGCCCGCCGAGGGTGGCTCGCTGTCGACGTAGAAGAAGAAGGCGCCGTCGGGGCTCCTGCCCATGAGGTAGGAGAAGAGGCAGCCCGGCGTCGCCCGCTTGACCGCGGCCAGCTCCTGCTTGAGAGCGTCGTACTGCGGCCGGGTGAGGTCGGTGCTGTCGCCGGCCAGCGCCTGCACGTCGGCCGCTTCTATGCCCGCGACGGCGAGTCTGCCCTGGGTGAACAGCGCGGCGCGCATGTCGCGGTCCACGTGCCGCACCTCGAGCCAGCACATCACGGCGGCGACCGCCAGCACCGCGAGGACTGCGACGAACCAGGCGTGGCGGCGCGCCCGACCGGCGCCGTGCCGCGCGTCGCGACCCGCGGCGTCCGGGCTCGGCGCGGTCCCTGTGCCGCCGGCGCTCAAGGCTCTCCTCCCTCGCCCCCCGCCGCCGCGTCCCCCACCGGCAGCGTCAGGGCGAAGCGGCTGCCGGCCCCGAGGCTGCTCTGCACGGTCACGGTGCCGCCGTGCAGCTCGGCGAGGCGGCGCACGAGGGCGAGGCCGAGGCCGCTGCCCTCGTGGC
>CAIXSE010000540.1 GCA_903921965.1 uncultured Thermoleophilia bacterium
GCCACGAGGGCAGCGGCCTCGGCCTCGCCCTCGTGCGCCGCCTCGCCGAGCTGCACGGCGGCACCGTGACCGTGCAGAGCAGCCTCGGGGCCGGCAGCCGCTTCGCCCTGACGCTGCCGGTGGGGGACGCGGCGGCGGGGGACGAGGGGGCGGCCGCCGGAGCCTCCGGCGACCACGCCACGGCCGCCGGCGCCGGCCCGGTGAGGATCCTCCTCGCCGAAGACAACGAGGCCAACGTCGAGGCCGTCGGCGGCTACCTCGAAGACAAGGGCTTCCTGGTGAGCGTGGCGCGCGACGGCGCCCAGGCCGTCGCGCTCGCCGCAGAAGAGCACCCGCACCTCGTCATCATGGACGTACAGATGCCGCACATGGACGGCCTCGAAGCCACGCGCCGCCTGCGGCGCCTGCCGGGCTTCGACGACGTCCCGGTGCTCGCCCTGACCGCCCTCGCCATGCCCGGCGACGAAGAGCGCTGCCTCGAGGCGGGCGCCACCGCGTACCTCAGCAAACCCGTCAGCCTCGCCCAGCTGCTGGAGACCGTGCAGCGACTCGTCGACGGCGGCGAGGCCGGGCCGCACGACGGCCCTCGACCCCAAGGAGAGTGAGCGATGCTCGAGTTCCACTCCGGCAGCACCCGCATGACCAGCGGCAGGAACGCCATCGACGAGTGCGTCGCCCTCGCCGGCGACGGAGCGGAGGCGCCCTGCAGCCTCGCCATCGTGAACGCGGCGATCGGCCACGACCTGCTCGAGCTGGCCGACCAGGTCAGACGGCACTATCCTCAGGCGCGCGTGGTCGGGTGCTCCTGCGCGGGCGTCGTCGGCCGCGAGGGCGTCAGCGAGACGCTCAAAGACGTGGCCGTGATGCTCGTCTCGGGCGACGAGCTCGCCGTGGCCCACGTCGACGACATCTGCGGCCGCAACTCCTACGAGGCCGCGCGCGAGCTGGCCTTGCGCCTCAAGGCGGCCGACCCCGACGTCACCATGGTCCACCTGCTGGCGCCCGGCATCGACATCGCCAACGACGCGGTGCTCGCGGGGATGGGATCGGTGCTCGGGCCCGAGGTCACCATCTTCGGCGCCACGTCCTCGGACAACATGCGCGGCGTCCGCACCACGCAGGTCGTCGACGACCGCCTGTCCGAGCACACCGCCTACGCCGTCGGGTTCTCCGACCCCACCCTCACCGTCGACACGCAGGCCACGCACGGGTTCGTCGCGACCGGGGAACCGATGCGCGTGACGCGAGCCGAGGGCAACCGCATCGTGGAGCTCGACGGCGCGCCCGCGTGGGCGACGTACACGTCGCGCATGTCGCTGCCCCAGACCGCGACGCCCGCCGACACGATCCCCATCGGCGCGCTGGCCGAGGCTCTACCGCCCGAGCTGGCCGACGAATACGGCAACGCCCACATCCTCAGGGTGGTCACGCACACCGACGCGGAGGGGGCACTCGTGTACGCCACCGACTGCCGCGAAGGCACTGAGCTCTGGCTCACCGTGCGCGACGAATCGCTGATCTTCTCCGACATGGCCCGCATGAGCGGCCAGATGAGCGCGCGCGCCGGAGGCGCCCGCCCCGTGGCCGTCTTCCAGGCGGACTGCCTGGCCCGCGGGCGCCGGCTGTTCAACCGGATCATCAAGGAGGAGCTGGTCGCCACCATGCAGCACGCCTTCTCCTCCGACGGCGGCGTGCCGCCGTGGCTCGGCATGTACGGGTTCGGCGAGTACGCGCGTCTCGGCGGCGCCGACACGTTCCACAACTACACCACGGCCCTGGCCGCGATCTACCGGGCCTGAGGAGGAGCCGGCCGGCATGTCCAGCCCGCGCCCCGACACGCTGACGTTCTCGGCGCTGCAGAGCCAGTACACGCTCCTGCAGCAGCA
>CAIXSE010000541.1 GCA_903921965.1 uncultured Thermoleophilia bacterium
CGGGAGACTCCGGCTCGATGAGCCGGTCCACGTACAGCGCGACCGAGGTCTGCTGCGTGACGTCGAAGGTGTTGCCGGCGAAGGCCGGCATCTCGCGCCGCCCGAGGATCATGGCGGCGAGCGCCTCGGCGGCCGGGTACTGTGCGATGTCCGGGGCGTTCTGCCCCGCGGTGAGCGCGCCGCCGCGCCCCGTGGCGCTGTGGCAGCCGGCGCAGTACAGGCGGTAGAGGTCGCCGCCGCGCCCGAGTCGGGCCTCGTGCGACGCCGGGTCGGCGACGGACGTGGCGACGTACTGCGCCACGGCGTCGATCTGCTCCCGCGTGAGCGCGTCCTCGAACGACGGCATCTGGATTCCGCCCTGCGTGACCATGGGGCCCACCAGCTCGGCGAACCCGGCCGGCGCCAGGGGCGGCCCGAACGCGCCCTCGCCCTTCGGGCCGTGACAGCCGGAGCAGTTCTGGAGGAAGACGCCGTCGCCGGTCGTGGGCTGCCCGGTGGGCTCCGCGGCCGGCGCCGCGATGGTCGACGCGACGGGCGACGGCGAGGTCGCCGCGAGGGCCGGCGGCGCCGGCGGCGCGGCACAGCAGGCGGCCACGACGAGCGTGAGAGCGACACGGCGTACGACCGGGGCTGCGCCACCCCGGCGCTCGCGCAGTCCTCGTCCCCGCCCCCAGCTCACTCCACAGACCCCCGTCTGCTCCCCGCGGGCGCGTACCTCCACGCGACCGTCACGTCCGGCTCCTGTCCCGTCCGTGCAAGGCAAATGGTGGAAGAGGGGTGACAGGAGCCCCTGCCCTTGATAGTGATTGTTCATCTACCATGCACTGAAGCACACGTAAAGCATGGTGCGGGGCGACCGACGGAGGCGAGCGACCGGTGGGGGGGAGTGTCACGGAAGGCCTTCTGGCCATCACCATCTGGCCCGCGGCCCTGTACGCCGTCCTCGTGCTCGGCCTGGCCGCGCTCATCCTGGTGCTCTCGGCGGTCCTCGGCGAGCGGCGCAGGGCGGGGCGCGACCGCGACACGCAGTACGAGTCGGGCCTCGAGCCGGCCGGACCGCTGCCGCGGCGCCTCTCCGTCGAGTTCTACCAGGTCGCCCTGTTCTTCGTGATCTTCGACCTGGAGGCCGTGTTCATCTTCGCCTGGGCCGTCAACGCACGCAGGCTCGGATGGGCGGGCTACGCCGAGGTCGTCGTCTTCGTCGTGCTGCTGCTGGCCGGCCTCGTGTACCTGTGGAAGAGCGGCGGCCTGGACTGGGGCGCGGCCGGCCGCAGGCGCAGGGCGCGCCTCGCCGCGCGCCTCGAGCACGACGCGGCCGCGGGCCCCGGGGCGGACGCGCCCGCGGGGGCGGCCCCGGCGCAGGCTGAGGTCCGCCCGTGAGCCCGCGGCGCAGCGACAGGCCGTCGCGCACCGGCGCCGCGCTCCACTCCCTGCTGGAGTCGGAGCAGCCGCTGGTCGCCGGTCCCGACGGCAACGTCGTCATGGGCAGCCTGCAGGGGCTCATCGCCTGGGGCCGCAAGTACTCGCTGTGGCCGTTCGGCTTCGGCCTCTCGTGCTGCTTCGTCGAGATGGCCACCAGCCTCACGCCGCGCTACGACATCGCGCGCTTCGGCGCCGAGGTGCTGCGCATCTCGCCGCGCGAGGCCGACGTGATGCTCGTCGCCGGCACGGTGTTCAAGAAGATGGTGCCCACCGTCATCCAGCTGCACCGCCAGATGATGGCGCCGCGCTGGGTGATCAGCATGGGCTCGTGCGCCAACTCCGGCGGCATGTACGACGCCTACAGCGTGGTGCAGGGC
>CAIXSE010000542.1 GCA_903921965.1 uncultured Thermoleophilia bacterium
CCATGTCCCTGGCCTGCGTGTAGAACTCGTCGTAGCCCTTGCCCACCGCGCGCACGTCCATGTAGTGGACGGTCACGTCGGCCAGCGGCAGGGCGCCCATGACCAGCTGGTTGTGCTTGACGGAGTACATGCAGCAGATGCGCGAGCACAGCGGGTTGTCCACCTGGGCGTCGCGCGAGCCGGTGCAGAGGATGTAGGCGATGCTGTCGGGCACCTTGCCGTCGCCGGGGCGCACCACGGTGTTGAACGGGCGCGTCGGGGCCAGCAGGCGGTCCATCTGCATGCCGGTGATGACGTTGGCGAACTTGCCGTAGCCGTACTCGGGCTTGGCGTCGGCCGGGAACAGGGTGTAGCCGGTCGCCAGGACGACGGCCGCGGCGTCCACCTCGATGTCCTCGCCCTGCATGCTGAAGTCGATGCAGTCGGCGGGGCAGGCGTCGGTGCAGGCGTGGCACTCGGAGCACACGCCGCAGTCGAGGCAGCGGGCGGAGCCGAGGAACGCTTCGTCCTCGGTCATCGGGCCCTCGGTCTCGCTGAAGTCGGTCGGAGCGGCGCTCATCGCGGCGTGGCTCTCGAACGGCTCGCGGCGGTCGTACACGTCCTGCCGCGCGAGGACCTTCTTCTTGTCCGCCACCGGGAGCTGCTCGTCGAACAGCGCCGGGTCCAGGGCCTGGCCCTGCAGGTAGCGGTCGATCATGAAGGCGGCGCGGCGGCCCTGGCCGACGGCCGTGGTGATCATGCTCGGGCCGGTGACGACGTCGCCGGCCGCGAAGATGTGCGGCGTGGCCGTCTGGCAGGTGCCCTTGTCGGCCTTGAGCGTGCGGTTGGGGTTGGTCTCGAGGCCGAAGCTCTCGGTGTCGGCGCCCATGCCGGCGGCGACGATGACGACGTCACACTCCACCGTCTGCTGCTTGCTCTCGTCGTACTCGGGGGCGAACTTGCCCTCGGGGTTGAACACGCAGGTGCAGACCTTGAGGACGGCGCTCTGCACGCGGTCGCCGCCGGTGAAGTGGTTCACGCCCCAGCCGTCGTGGAGGACGATGCCCTCTTCCTTCGCTTCCTTGACCTCGAAGTCGTGGGCGGGCATGTCGTCGCAGCACTCCAGGCTGGCCTGGTGCACTTCGGCGGCGCCGAGGCGGCGGGCGGTGCGGGCGGCGTCGATGGCGACGTTGCCGCCGCCCACCACGAGCACCTTCTTGCCGCCGAGGGCGACGTCTTTGCCGAGCTTGACGTCGGCGAGGAAGGTGAGGGCGCTCATCACGCCCTGCTTCTCCTCGCCCGGCACGTTGAGGCGCACGGCGCGGTGCGTGCCGGTCGCGACGAGCACGGCGTCGAAGCCTTGCGAGGCGGCCAGCTGCGCCGGGTCCTCGACGGTGACGCCGGTCTCGATCTCGACGCCGATGTCGGTGACGTTGCTGATGTCGTCGTCGACGACGTCGTTCGGGAGACGGTAGGCGGGGATGCCGAGCGCCAGGAACCCGCCGGCGCGCTCGGCCTTCTCGAAGATCCTGACGCCGTAGCCCTGGCGGGCGAGCTGCCAGGCGGCGGTCAGGCCGGCCGGGCCCGAGCCCACGACGGCGACCTTCTTGCCGTTCTGCTCGGGCTTCTCGAGCGCCGTGACGCCCTCGCCGTTCTTGCCGTAGTGCGTGTCGGCGATGAAGCGCTTCAGGCGGCGGATCGGCAGAGGACCTTCGAGCTCGCCGCGCGTGCACTGCTCCTCGCAGGGGGCGTAGCACGCGCGTCCGAGCGAGCCGACCAGCGGCGTGGTCTCGAGGACGAGGCCGAAGGCCTGCTCGTACTCGCCGTTCCGCACGCGGGCGACGTAGCCGTGCGCCTTGATGCCCGCAGGGCACTCGTAGCTGCACGGCGACACGCCGTCGCGGGTGATGACGGCCTTCTTCGGCACCGCCTGCGGAAAGGCGATGAACGCCGCGCGCCGCGACACCATGTCGGCGTTGTACTCGTCCGGCACGGCGACGTTGCACGCCATCTCGCACTGGCGGCAGCCGGTGCAGGCGGCGGCGTCCACGAACTTGGGCTTCTGGCGGACCTTGGCGTGGTAGCCGGTCTCGCCGTCGCCGCTGATGTGCTCGACCTGGGCGTAGGTGAGCACGTCGATGTTGGGGTGGTGGATGGTGGCGCCCATCTTGGGCGTGGAGATGCAGCTCGCGCAGTCGAGCGTCGGGAAGACCTTGCTGAGCAGGATCATCTTGCCGCCGACGCTGGGCTCCTTCTCGACG
>CAIXSE010000543.1 GCA_903921965.1 uncultured Thermoleophilia bacterium
ACCACGAGGACGAGTGGCGGACCCTCGCCGACAAGGCGCTCGCCTGGCTGGCGGCCGAGGGAGTCGCGGCGCCGGCCGGCGCGGCCTCGCTGGAGGACTGGCTCAGGGACGCGGTCTCGTGAGCTGACTGCCGGCCTCCCCGGCCTCAGTCTGCGCCGAGTGTTCCGCCGGACTCCGCGGGCAGCGCCGCTGCCCGCGGAGTCCGCAGTCCGAGGTCCATCCCCATCCCCAGCGCATGCGAGCCTGGACATCGTCCTGAGTTCCTCCATGATCTCGAGTCCGCCGGTTTGCCTGGCGCTCAGGTGGCGCCGGCGGTGCGCCTGTCTGGGCTCCGGCACCGGTCTTCCGCTCCTCGCGCCCCAACGTCCACCGCGGGGGTGGAGTGTGAGCCTCGCGATCGGGATGCGCGCGGCGCATGATGAGTGGCAGCCGCCCAGATCACATCTCACGTGCCAGTGGTGCTCTGGAGCGCGCAGGGTGCGGGCAGGTTCTCGAATGCATCACAAATGGTACAATCTCCTCATCAACGCGATGTGTCGCGAGACCCGGAGCCCGTTCTTCAGGTTGTCTTCTATCGAACGTCCGGCGGATGTGAGCCGGTGCGGGAATGGCTGTTGGGGCTGTCTCGCGCGGATCGCAGAGCTGTCGGGGAAGACGTCAAGACGGCGCAGTACGGGTGGCCCCTCGGGATGCCGCTCGTCAAGAAGATCGAGCCTGGTCTTTGGGAGGTCCGGTCCCGTGTGCGGGATGGCGCGGCGCGAGTGGTCTTCACGGTCGAGGGAGGCGTGATGGTCCTGCTGCACGGGTTCGTCAAGAAGTCGCGCAGGATGCCGGCTGTCGACCTTGCCACGGCTCGTCGGCGGCGGCGCGACCTGGACGAGGAGTGATGCCGTGAAGACCAAGCATCTCGGCGGCGACTTCGACGGCTTTCTCCGCGATGAGCGCCTGCTGGAGGACGCGGAGGCTACCGCGGTCAAGCGCGTGATCGCCTTTCGCATCGCGCAGGAGATGAAGCGGGCGCACATCACCAAGTCGGAGATGGCGCAGCGCATGCACACCAGCCGGCCGGCCGTGGACCGCCTGCTTGACCCGGCCAATGCCTCGGTGACGCTCTCCACGCTCGAGCGCGCCGCGGCGGCGGTGGGAAAGAAGCTCAGGTTGGAGCTGATCTAGACGCGTCCCGACCCGTGTGCACCCACATGACGGGGTTCCGGCGCCGCACGGCTTGGACCAGCCGCGCCAGTTCTCCGGCCGGGCGTGCCCTCCGGAGTGGACGTAGTGCCACTCCGCGCCCGCGCGCTGGGCCCACTCGTCCGGGCGCACCCTCATGCTCCGCCGCACGGACGTGTAGACTTGTGATGTAACTATGCGATGTACTCATGTGGCGGAGGTGGCAGATGCACCGCACCCAGATCCTGCTCGAGCCGGAGCAGTACGCGCAGTTGACGGCGATCGCCGGGCGCGAACGCCGCAGCCTGTCCGACCTGGTCCGGGAGATGCTGCGACTGCAGCTCGAGAGCCGCCGCAAGCGCGGTCTCGCCCTGGCGGCCGAAGCACTGCTCGCCGACTATCGTGACGATCCGGAACAGACCGCCTTCACTGCTCTCGACGCCGACGACGTCCATGCTCAGGGGTGAGGTCTGGCTCATCAACCTGGATCCGACGGTCGGCGCCGAGATCAGGAAGACCCGGCCGGCGGTGATCGTCAGTGACGACGCCATCGGAGTGCTCCCTCTGCGGGTCGTCGTGCCGCTGACAGAGTGGAAAGAGCGCTACGCGGTCGCGCCCTGGCTGGTGTGCGTGGAACCGGATGATGACAACAACCTCGACAAGCGTTCGGCTGCGGACACCTTCCAGATCCGGTCCGTCCCGCGGAGGAGGTTCGTCTCGCGGCTGGGGCATGTCACGACCGCGGACCTCGAGGCGATCGTCGCGGCCGTGCAGGTCGTCGTCGGGGCATCGTGAGGCCGTCTGACGCCCCTCCGCCCGGCCCGCCGACCCACTCCGTGTGCACCCAGACCATCTCCTTCGCCGCTACGGCCACGACCGGCCGCGCCGGGTCCTCCGGCTGTGCGTGCCCGCCGGAGTGGACGACGTGCCACTCCGCGCCCGCGCGCTCGGTCCACCGGCGCAGCGCGCACCCGTCGCGCTCCCGGTAGCCGTTCCACAGCGACCAGGCGTGTGCGACGTTCGCTGGCCGGACCTTGTCGAGAAGCTTCGCCACGGTGTGGCTGTCGCGGGTGCAGAGCAGGAAGTCGCGGGGCAGGGCTGCGAGCTCGTCGCCGCCGGGTGCGACCAGCGTGATCACTCTGTCGAACGTCACCGACGTGTGGCCGGCGTCACCCTGTCGTCCTGGTCGTCCACGGCGCAGACTCACTGTGCCGGACCCGCTCCGGATGGACCGTCTGATGACAAAAGGCACACAGTGACCTACGATGCACCAATGAAGCCGTTCCGCTGGAGCGCCGCCAAGGACGACCAACTTCGCGCGGAGCGGGGGATCTCGTTCGCCGTGGTCGTCGCGGCAATCGGCCTCGGAGGGCTGCTCGATGTGCTCGCGCATCCGAACCGGGCAAAGTATCCGGACCAGCGTGTGTTCGTCGTCGCGATAGACGGCTACGCGTATCTTGTGCCGTTCGTGGAAGAAGAGGAGTACGTGTTCCTGAAGACCGTCATCCCCAGTCGCAAGGCGACGCGGGACTATCTGCGGGGGGAGTGAGGCTCATGACGCCGCTTGACGCGCTCGAAGCCGAGGTGCTCCGGGCATACGAGGCCGGCGAGCTCGAGTCGGTCGCCACCAAGGAGGAGCTCGCGAGGTTCCGGGCCGCCGCGCGGGCGACGGCGACGAAAGACCGGCGCGTGAACATCCGCTTGTCGTCCGGCGACCTCCTGGACATCCAGACGCGCGCGCTCGAGGAGGGCATCCCCTATCAGACGCTCATCGCGAGCGTGCTGCACAAGTACGTCACGGGGCGGCTGACGGAACGGTCGCCGGGCGGCTGACCGGCCGCGAGGCGGCCGGC
>CAIXSE010000544.1 GCA_903921965.1 uncultured Thermoleophilia bacterium
GCACGGACGAAGCCGCTGATCGTGCCCTGGAGGACGGTCACGAGGCCCGTCATCGGTGCGGCCATGGTGCCGACCAGTTGCGCGACGAGGACGTCGCGCGGCGGCAGGCTGGCGATGGCCTTGACGCCGGAGGCGTCGATGAGGCTCGACTCGAGCACACCACCGCGCACCTCGAGCTTGGGGTGCGTGCGCGCGAAGTCGGCGAGGGCCTTGGCGGCGCCGGCGACGTCGTCACCGCAGAAGGTGACGGCGGTGGGGCCGCTCAGCAGGTCCTTGACGACCTCGCGGCCGCACCTGTCGGCGGCGATGCCGCCCAGGGTGTTCTTGACGACCTTGAGCTTTGCGCCGCTCTCGCGCAGCTTGCCGCGCAGCTCCTTGAGCTCGGCGACCGTGAGACCGCGGTAATCGCTGACGAACATGTTCTGCGTGTCCGTCAGAAGCTGCGTCACCTCGGCGATCACGGCCTCTTTCTCGTTTCTCAGCATCTCGACCTCTCAGTCGCAAACAAAAACCCGCTCCCGGGACGGAAGCGGGCACGGGCGGCAAAGCCATGCTCGATTCGCCTCGGGTGGGCGGGTCCCGATGGACCCCTTCGGCTCCCGGAGGAGCACCGACCTTCTTCGGCCGCGGCGCGCAGGCGCCGCGAAGCGGCAGTATAGAACGCAGCGGGGGCGCCGGCAACTGCCGGCACCGGCGCCCCCGTATACCTCAGCTCTCCAGCAGGTCGCGCGTGCGCGCCGGGTCCAGCTCGATGCTGGGGCCCATGGTGGAGGCGATGTTGATGCTCTTGAGGTACTTGCCCTTGGCGGCCGACGGCTTGGCGCGCACGATCTCGTCGAGCACGGCACCGTAGTTCTCCACGAGCATCTGGTCGGTGAACGACTTCTTGCCGATGCTCATGTGCACGATGCCGGAGCGGTCGGTACGGTACTCGACCTTGCCGCCCTTGGCGTCGGTGACGGCCTTGCCGACGTCGAAGGTCACGGTGCCGGACTTGGGGTTCGGCATGAGGCCGCGCGGACCGAGGATGCGGCCGAGCTTGCCGACCGTGCCCATCATGTCGGGCGTGGCGATGGCGATGTCGAAGTTGAACACGCCTTCCTGGATCTGCTTGGCGAGGTCGTCGGTGCCCACGATATCGGCGCCGGCGTCGCGGGCCTCACGGGCCTTGTCGCCCTCGGCGAACACGGCGACGCGCATCTCCTTGCCGGTGCCGTGCGGGAGCACGGTGGTGCCGCGCACGATCTGGTCCGCGTGGCGCACGTCGACGCCCAGGCGGAAGTGGACCTCGACCGTCTCGTCGAACTTGGCGCCGGGGAGCGTCTTCAGAAGGCGGACGCCCTCGAGGGGGGAGTAGAGCCTGCCGGCCTCGATGGAGCGCCTGGCGGCGGTGTAGGTGCGGCCTTTCTTGGCCATTCGCGTACCTCCTGTGGTGCATGCGGCGACGTCGGTCGCCTCCCACATCGGCGGTCCGGGGTGCGAGACCCGGACCCTGTCACTGTTACTACTCGACGACCTCCACGCCCATGCTGCGGGCGGTGCCCTCGATGATCTTCATCGCGGCGTCGACGTCGTTGGCGTTGAGATCGGGCAGCTTGGTCTCGGCGATGGTGCGGACCTGCTCGCGCGTGACCTTGCCGACCTTGTGGCGGTTGGGCTCGCCCGAGCCCTTGTCGAGACCGATGGCCTCACGCAGCAGCACGGCCGCCGGCGGCGTCTTCGTGACGAACGTGAAGGAACGGTCCTCGTACACGGAGATCTCGACCGGCACGATGCTGCTGCTCGAGCCCTGCGTCTGGGCGTTGAACGCCTTGCAGAACTCCATGATGTTGACGCCGTGCTGGCCCAGCGCGGGGCCGACGGGCGGCGCCGGGCTCGCGGCGCCGGCGGCGATCTGCAACTTGATCTTGGTGAGGACCTTCTTGGCCACTGCTTGCCTCGCTTGCTGCTCGGTTAGGACGTCTTCTTGACCTGGTCGAAGGCGAGCTCGACCGGCGTCTCGCGGCCGAAGATCGACACCATGACCTTGAGCCGGCTCTGGTCGAGGTTGACCTCGACGACGTCGCCGGAGAAATCGCTCAGGGGGCCGGAGGTGACGCGGACGTTCTCGCCCACGCTGAACTCGGCCTTCTGCTTGGGCCGCTCGACGGAGGCCGTGTGCATGATGCGGTCGACCTCGGCGCGAGAGAGCGGCACCGGCTTGTTCTGGGCACCGACGAAGCCGGTGACGCCCGGGGTGTTCTTCACCAGCGACCAGGTGTCGTCGGTGAGCTCCATCTGCACGAGCACGTAGCCCGGGAACACGCGGCGCTCGCTGGTGACCTTCTCGCCGTCCTTGGTCTCGACGACCTGTTCGGTGGGGACGACGATCTGGTGGATGCGCTCCTCCTGGTGCATGGACTGGCGCCGGTGCTCCAGGTTGGCCTTCACCTTGTTCTCGTGCCCCGAGTAGGTGTTGACGACGTACCAC
>CAIXSE010000545.1 GCA_903921965.1 uncultured Thermoleophilia bacterium
CGGGGACGACGAGGTGCGAGACCTCGTAGCCCGCCGCCGCGAGACTCTCGCGCGCCCGCTCGAGGTACAGCGGCGCGACATGCTCGTCGCAGCAGACCACGGCGCGTGCGCCTCCGGCGGCGCGCCGCGCCTCCTCGCCGAGCGCGGCCAGCGCGCCGCGGCCGACCAGGACCTGGTAGTCTCGCGACAGGCTGGCGGAGGCGATGCGCTTCACGGCGCCTCCGCCCCGGCGGAGACGCCCACGCCCGTCGCGCGGACGATCTCGTCGACCACCGCGCCGACGTCCGACCCGTCGCCGGCCGCGACACGCACGCCGGCGACCTCCTCGTACAGCGCCCGGCGCCGCGCGAACAGGGCGGCGAAAGCCTCCCGGTCGCGGGCGAGCGGGCGCGACGCCTCCTCGCCCGCGCCGACCCGGCACCACGCGTCCTCCAGGGGGACGTCGAGCCAGACTACGTGCGCGAACGCGGTCAGGCGCCGCCGCACGGCCTCGCTGGTGACGGCGCCGCCTCCCAATGCCACCACACGGGCCGAGGACAAAGCCTCGTCGAGCGCGCGGAGGACCACTTCCTGCTCCAGCGACCTGAACGCCTGCTCTCCCCCTTCGGCGAAGATGGCGTCGATCGGCCCGTGCTCCTGCTCGATGACCTCGTCGCAATCCACGAACGGCACGGCACACCGGGCGGCGAGGGCGCGTCCGGCTGTGCTCTTCCCCGCGCCCATGAAGCCCACGAGCACCACTGACGCCGCATCGCCTCCGCGGCCCGCGGCGCCACTCATCGCCGGCTGGTCCGCGCCCGGTACGCCTCCACGGCCGCGAGCACGTCGCCGACCGTCGCGCCGCCGAACGTGTCCAGCACCGCATCGGCCAGCGCCAGGGCGACCACGGACTCGAGCACGACCCCGGCGGCGGGGACGGCGCACACGTCGGAGCGCTCGTAGCGTGCGCCGACCGCGTCGTGCGTCTCCATGTCCACGGTGGGCAGCGGGCTGTGCAGCGTCGAGATGGGCTTCATCGCGGCGCGGAGCACCAGGGGCTGGCCGGTCGAGATGCCGCCCTCGATGCCGCCGGCGTTGTTGGAGGCGCGGCCGTAACCGGCGCCGTCCGCGTAAACGGCCGGGTCCTGGACCCGGCTGCCGGGCAGGGCGGCGGCGCCGAAGCCGAGCCCGAACTCCACGCCCTTGATGGCCTGCACCCCGAAGACCGCCGCCGCCAGCCGGGACTGCAGGCGGCGGTCGCCCTGGACGTAGGTCCCGACCCCCTGGGGGAAGCCGTAGGCGATCACCTCGACGACGCCGCCCAGCGTGTCGCCGGCCTCGGTGGCCGCGTCGACGGCCTCGCGCATCCGCGCGCTCGCCTCGGGGTCAAGACAGCGGAGAGGGTCGTCGTCGACGGCGGCGAGCGCCTCCGGGGTCACGGGGACCGACGCGGTCACCCCGCCCACCGAGACGACGTGACTCGCCACGGTGCAGGCGAGCACGCCGAGCAGCTGCCGGGCCACGGCTCCGCAGGCGACCTTGGCCGCGGTCTCGCGGGCACTCGCGCGCTCGATCACGTCGCGGATGTCGGTCAGGTCGTAGAGCAAGGCACCGCCGAGGTCGGCGTGCCCCGGCCGCGGCACGCGCACCGGCGGCTCGACGCTGCAGTCCTCGGGCAGTCCCGGCGACAGGATGGTGCCCCAGTTGCCGGCGTCCCTGTTGAGGACCTGCAGGGCGATGGGAGCGCCGGTGGTGCGGCCGTAGCGGACGCCGCCGACGAAGCGTACGCGGTCCTTCTCGATGGCCTGGCGCAGGCCGCGGCCGTAGCCCTGCTGACGCCGCGCGAGGTCGCGGTCGACGGCCTCGGCGGTGAGCTCGAGGCCGGCCGGGCAACCCTCGACGATGGCAGTGAGCGCCGGCCCGTGCGACTCGCCGGCGGTGAGGTAACGGAGTCTGGTCACCCGCGTACCTTACATCGACCGGCGTCGCCCTGGAAAAGCCTGTGCGCGGAGCGGCGGTCGGGAGTCTACGATCGACGACCTCACACTGAACCCGGCAGGCCCCGGGGCAACAGGTCGTCGGCCTGACCGTCCGCTTTCAACCGGCCGGGGGTCCCGCCACTGAAGATCACTGGTACTGCGCGTCGCTCCACGCCTGGAAGTGGATGATGTCGCCCAACGAGACCAGGGCACCGACGGCTTCTTGCGCCGTACCGAAGACCTCCCCGTCCGTCCAGGACAGGCTCGCGCCCGAGCGGCTGCGGACCAGGTAGAAGTCACCCTGCTTCACCGCCAGCATCTCCAGCGAGGATCCGGTCGCCTTCCCCCACACTCCGTCTCCGTCCGCCGTCACGCCTTGCAGGTACGCGACGGCCTCCTGGACGGTCATCGACGCGGACTCCTGCGCAGCTCCGGGTGAGCCGCTGGGCACCGCCGCGGCGGCCGGCAGCGTCGCAGCCAGGATCATCCCATCGAACCCGACCACCCAGGCACGCGTGTCCTCGAGGTAGGAGAGGTCCCAGAGGCCACCGTGGAACGCCTGTCCGGTCCACTGCGGCAAGGTCCAGTTGAGCCCGCCGTCGGACGTGGCCAGGATGATCCCGCCCTCCCCGGTCGCAAAGCCGCGCCGTTTGTCGAGGAAGTCGACCGCCGCAAGATCCCAGTGTCCCGAGGAATCGCGCCTCGACCACGTCTTGCCGCCGTTCTTCGTGGCGAGAATGACTCCCCCTCGCCCCACCGCCCACCCGTGGGCCAGGTCCACGAAGTCGACGGCGAGCAGTTGCCTGTCGTCGGAGCGGTGACCTTGCGGCCTCCAGATGCGCCCCCCGTCGATGGTGGAGAGGATGGCGTTGTGCTCGCCGACCACCCAGCCGCGCATGTCGTCGAGGAAGACGACGCTCGAGAAGATCCCGAATCCCGCCGTCGTCTGGCGCTTCCACGTGACTCCGCCGTCGACGGTGGCGAGGATGACGCCTTCGCCGGTCCAATAGTCTCCCCCCACAGCCCAGCCGTGTGTGTCGTCGACGAAGGCCACATCCTGGAACGCTACGTCGCTGGAGCCTCGCGTCCTCTGTGTGACCCAGGTCGCGCCGCCGTCCGCGCTGGCGAGGATGGTCGCCCTGGAGCCCACGACCCAGCCACGCAGGTTGTCGATGAACGCGACGCTGAGAAGCAGGGTCTTCGGAGGCAGACTCCGAGGCGGGGTCTGTCGCGCCCACGTGAGCCCCCCATCCCGGGTCGACATGATAATGGGCTCATCAGTCTCGTTCCCGAACCCCACGGTCCACCCGTGAAGCGGATCGACGAACGATACGCCCCTCAGGCCGTCGAACGTGCCGGACTCCTGAGGGGCCCACACCAGCTGCGACGGCAGCACGTCCGGGGCCTTCGGAACAGGCACTGCCGCCGCGGAAGATCCCGCGGCAGAAAGGGTGCCCCCGCGATCGAACGCCACGACGGCGTAGACGATCCCCGCTGCCACGGCCGCCAGCACCGCAACGACGGCGAGAACCACGATGACCCTGCGCCGCGACCGCGGTTCGGCCGGCGGTGCTCCGCCGGCCGCAAGGGCCGGTGACCACGGCGATACCGCAGGATCCATCGGCGCATCAGCCGCCGCTACCCCCGCGGTAGCCCGACCAACGGTGGACGACGCACCTCCCGCCGCCTGTGCGGCCACCCAGACCCGAGTGCTCTCGCTTCTCCACAGCAGGTGACCCTGGGCGTCGTAGTCCATCACGTTCTGGGCCGAGATGGGGCCGTAGTCCTGCAGGACGAACTGTGAGTCCTCGAACGTGATGCGTTTCCCGGCCCATGCCGTGCTTGCCCCGAACACAGCGACTTCCATGGCCCCCGCCTTCCGGTCGCTCGACCCCGGTGCTCCCCAGCCGTACATGCAAGGGGCGGCCACTGGGCCGCCCCTTCACCTCACCTTTGCCCGGAGGCGCGCGTCACTTCACGACCACCTGACCGGCATGGAGCACCATGGTCTGGTCCCCGAGCATGATGGTGACGGTCTGCGCGGACACGTTGATGGCGATGACCGCGATCTCGCCCGCGGGGGTCTGCACCGTGTCGCCGACCTTGAGGTCGGAGTACGTCTTGCCGTCCACTTCGATCGTGGTCATGGCCGAGCCGTTGGTCGTGGTGATGCTGAGGACGGAGATGGAGTGACCATTCACGCTGCCGCCACCGCCGCCGCCGCTGCCCTGTCCGATACTGAGCACCGCCAGGTTGTAGCTCGTGCCGTCGTCGAGCGTCGCCTTCACCGATTCACCGAGGTTGACGGTGATCGACGAGTCCCCGTTCTTGAGCTCGCCGTCGATCACGGCGAACGTGACGTCGCCGGACGTGACGGAGGAGATCTTGAACGCCGGCGACCCGGTCGGCACCTTGTCTCCCTTGCTGACGGTGTACTCGGTGCCGTCGACGGAGACGCGTGCCGTGAACGAGGTCGCTGTGGCCGAGGGACTGGGCGACGGGCTTCCGCTCGGGACGGGCGTCGCCGTCGGCAGCGGGATGAACGGGTCCTTCGCCGTGAACTGGTCGAGCACCGCCTCAGTCTTGGCCGGGTCGGCCACCGCCACGGCTGCGGCGCCCTGGTCGCTGCCGAGAAGGTCCGATTGGGCCGCGAGCCCCGCCTGTCCGGAGACGGCGGCGACGTCGGGAGTCGCTTCGCTCCCGTTGGACAGCGCCACGGCCAGCGCGAGCGCCGCGCCGAGGATGACGGCGATCACGATGTAGGCAAGCGTGCGACGGTCGGCGATCATTGCGCAGCTCCTGCCGCAGGCGCGGCCGCCGGCAGCGCCCACAGGTAGGCGTTCAGGGAGATGTTCGCGGTGACCGGCGGAGCACTCCCGGTCGGGGTGGGACCGCCCGCCTGGATGGTGACGCTGGCGATGTCGATGAGCCGCCCGGTGACGCGGAAACTCTCGTTGCGGAAGGCGACGTAGTTCTCGAGCCGGTACACGAAGTCCTCGACGTCGAAGAACCGTCCGATGACCGTGATGGTGACCCCCTGCACGCCGTACGGCGTCCCGAGGGCGGTCGCGCCCCGCGTGATGGTGGTGAGGTCGACACCCGACGCATCGGCGGTGCGGGTGAGCTCGATGATCAGCGAGGGGATCCCTTCGCTCTGCGGGAGCATCTTGCCGAGCCGCACGATCTCCGCCCGCGACTGGGGAGCGGTCTTCTTGTAGGACTCGAGGCGGACGACCTCCTGCTGCGCCGTCGCGAGCGCCGTCTGCTGGCTGTCGATCTGCGTCTGCAGGTCGGACTTCTCACTCATCTTCGGACTCAGGAGGAGGAAGTACCAGGCGACGATCAGGATGACCGCGACCACACCCGCGATGATGTAGATCTCACGGCCGCGCGCCCTCACTGTGCCGCCCCCTGAAGCTGGGTGGGCGGCGGCGGCGTCATGAACGGACGCAGCGACGCGGTCACCGTGAACGTCACCGTGGCCAGCGAGCCGTCGGTGCCGAGCGAGCCGGACGACGAGGTCAGCTGGACATTGGTGAGCTGCGGGATCAGGCCGAGGCGCGTCATGAAGTCGGCGACGTCCTGATGCGTGTACGTCATGCCGGCGAACGTGACGTCGGTCGTGGTCGCCGGCGTGCCCGCCGGGATCGCCACGGCCGTGCCCGGAAGCATCGTGGCCGGGACGGCGCCGGTGAACGCGGACAGGCGCACGTTGTCGGGGATGACGAGGCTGATCTCCTGGAGCACGGTGGACCAGGAGACGCGCGCGTCGTAGATGCCCTTGGCCGTGGTGGTCATGGCCGTGCGCGTCGCCTGGATATCGGCGTATGGCTTGAGTGCGGCGATCTGCTGCTCTACCGCCGCCGTCTGGGCGGTGAGGTCGTCAAGCTCCGCCTGCTTGTCGGAGACCTGCTTGTTCTGCCACATGTAGGCGAGCCCGAGCGCGACCACGACGACGACCAGGATGAGGATGGCCCACAGCAGCCCGCGTTCGCGCGACGCCTTGACCCGCTGCTCGGGCGGGAGGAGGTTGATGCGCTTCACGGCCTACCCCTCGTCTTCCAGCGCGAGCCC
>CAIXSE010000546.1 GCA_903921965.1 uncultured Thermoleophilia bacterium
AAGGAGGGCATGCAGCTGCAGCGCTTCAAGGGCCTCGGCGAGATGAACCCCGACCAGCTCTGGGAGACCACCATGAACCCCATGACGCGCACGCTCATGCTGGTGTCCATGGAAGACGCCCAGGCGGCCGACGAGGTCTTCACGATGCTGATGGGCGACAAGGTCGAGCCGCGTCGCGAGTTCATCGAGAAGAACGCGAAGGAGGTGCGGTTCCTCGATGTCTGACGGCCTCCAAACACTCGAAGGAAGGATCGAGCCTGTCGAGCTCGAGGACGAGATGCGCTCGTCGTTCATCGACTACGCGATGAGCGTGCTCACCGACCGCGCCCTCCCCGACGTCCGCGACGGTCTCAAGCCCAGCCAGCGCCGCATCCTCGTCGCCATGCACGACCTGGGACTCGCCCCGAACAAGCAGCACCGCAAGTGCGCCAAGATCGCCGGCGACACCAGCGGTAACTACCACCCGCACGGCGAGGCCGTGATCTACCCGACCCTCGTGCGCATGGCGCAGGACTTCAACATGCGCTACACGCTCGTCGACGGGCAGGGCAACTTCGGCTCCGTCGAGGGCGACTCGCCGGCCGCCATGCGCTACACAGAAGCGCGCTTCAGCAAGATCGCCGTCGAGATGCTGCGCGACATCGACGCCAACACCGTCGACTGGATGCCCAACTACGACGAGACGCGGCGCGAGCCCAAGGTGCTGCCCAGCCGCATGCCCAACCTGCTCGTCAACGGCGCGGCCGGCATCGCCGTCGGCATGGCGACCAACATCCCGCCACACAATCTCGGCGAGGTGGTCGACGCCATCGTGCACCTGGTCGACAACCCCGAGGCTTCGGCCGACGACCTCATGCAGTTCGTCAAGGCGCCGGACTTCCCGACCGGCGGCATCATCCTCGGCACCGCCGGCTTCAAAGAGGCGTACCGCACCGGTCGCGGCCGCATCCGTGTCCGCGCCAAGGCGCACACCGAACAGCTCAAGGGCAGCCGCAGCGCCATCATCGTCACCGAGCTGCCCTACCAGGTGAACCGCGCGGCGCTCATCGACAACATCGTCGACCTGGTCAAGACCAAGAAGATCACCGAGATCAGCGACCTCCGCAACGAGTCCGACCGCAACGGCATGCGCCTGGTCATCGAGCTCAAGCGCGAGGCCATCCCCATGGTGGTGCTGAACAAGCTCTACAAGCACACCCAGATGCAGACCACCTTCGGGGTCATCAACATCGCGCTCGTCGACGGCGTGCCGCGCACGCTCACCCTGCCGGAGATGCTGCAGGCGTACATCGCCTTCCAGAAAGAGATCATCATCCGGCGCACCAAGTTCGAGCTGGACAAGGCCGAGACGCGCGCACACATCCTCGAAGGCCTGCTGGTCGCGCTCGACAACCTCGACCAGATCATCAGCATCATCCGGCACGCCGCCGACGTCGACACGGCGCGCGACGCCCTCATGGACACCTTCGAGCTCACGCGGCCGCAGGCTCAGGCCATCCTCGACCTGCGGCTCCAGAAGCTCACCAGCCTCGAGCGCGACAAGGTCAAGGAGGAGCACACCGGCCTCCTGGCGCGCATCAAGGAGCTGCGCGAGCTGCTCGGCGACGAGGGCGCCATCTACGAGGTCATCAAGAACGAGCTCCTCGAGATCAAGCGCCTCTACAACGACGACCGTCGCACCGAGGTCGTGCCCGACGAGGGCGAGATCGACATCGAAGACCTCATCGCCGAGGAGCAGATGGTCATCACGGTCACCAAGACCGGGTACGTGAAACGCATCCCGGTCGCCACCTACCGCCAGCAGAAGCGCGGCGGCGTGGGCGTGGCCGGGATGGAGCTCAAGGAGGAGGACGAGGTCGATCACCTCTTCATCACGAGCACCCACAACTACCTGCTCTTCTTCACCAGCGTGGGCAAGGTGTACCGGCTCAAGGTGCACGAGCTGCCGCTCGCCGGCCGCAACGCCCGCGGCAAGCACCTCGCCAACCTGCTGCCGCTGCGGCAGGAGGAGCGCGTGTGCGCCGTCATCAACACGCGCGACTTCGACCCGTCCGAAGGCAAGTACCTCATCTTCGGCACCAAGTCGGGCATCGTGAAGAAGACCCTCTTCGGCAGCTACAACACGCCGCTGAAGGCCGACGGCATCATCGCCATCGACATCCGTCCCGGCGACGAGCTCATGGCCGTCCGCCACACCAGCGGCGACGACGACATCGTCATGGTCAGCCGCCTGGGCCAGGGCATCCGCTTCCACGAGTCGGACGTGCGCCCCACCGGCCGCAACACCTCAGGCGTGCACGGCATGCGCCTGCGTCGCAACGACGAGGTCATCTCCATGGACATCGCCCGCGACGACAGCGACCTGTTCGTGGTCACCGACAACGGCTACGGCAAACGCACGCCCATCAGCGAGTGGCGCGTGCAGGGCCGCGGCGGCCAGGGCGTCATCGCCATCAAGCTCACCGGCGTCAGGGGGTACCTGGTCGCGGTCCGCATCGTGCGCGACAACCACGAGGTAGTCCTGCAGAGCCGCGACGGCGTCGTCATCCGCATGCGCGCCGACGGCATCAGCAAGCAGAGCCGCACGGCGACGGGCGTGAGGGTCATGAACCTGCGCGAGGGCGACGTGGTCAGCGCGGTCGCGCGCATGGTCGTCAGCGAGAGCGGCGCGACCGAAGAAGAGATCGAAGCCGATTGAGCCACGTAGCCGCATACAGGAGGGCCGAAGAGCCTCTCCTGTATGCGGCGAAGGCGGCTCAACGTCGGGTGTGGCGAAGCGGCACCCGACACTGACGCACGACAGGGGCGGCGGGGGCGTAGCGCCTCCGCCGCCCCGGGTCGCAGCTGCGGTGGGGGCGTGGCAGCCGGGGGTGACGGCGTGAACGGCGAGCAGGAACAGGTCCTCTTCACCATCGGTCCGTTCGGCACCGCGGTGTGCAAGGGCCCCTACGGCGTCTTCAAGTGGCAGAAGAACAACATCACCCGCGTGGAGCTCACGCCGACGCGGGTGCTCGGCCGCAAGAAGCGGAGCTTCTTCATCTTCGGCAACTCGTCCCCCGGCGGGCCGGTCGTCTTCGACATCCCCTACGCCGGCATCCGGCTGCTGCGCCGCTACGACCACCCCGCCAGGCTCGGCGTCATGGACGTCCTCGAGTTCAGCTACGACGCGGGCGCCGGAGAGCAGGTGCTGTCGGTGGCTGCGTACAAGGGGCCGGTGGCGCAGGCCCTCGAGGTGCTGCGGCGCTACCTTCCGGCGGAGCTCGTCCAGGCCTGAGGTCCCCTCCACGTCCCGGGCCGGCCCGCAGCGGGCTGCCCGGCGACGGGCTGCCGACGTGCCGGCTGCCTCTTCACAAGATGCCCACACCGGTTTCACGACCTGGACAGAAGTGGTTCACGGGTTCTCCTCCACCTCTGGTGATAGTGGATTCAGGACCTGCGCCGAGCGGTGCAGGCGTCACGAGAGTCACACGAAGGAGAGCAACCATGAAGAGCAGGATCATCGCCGTCATCGCCGGGACCGCCGCCGTGACCACGGGGCTGATCGGCGGAGTCGCCGCCCAGGCCGATGCCTCCCCGGCGGTCACAACGGCCCCCGCCCCCCGCGCAGCGCTGACCGTCACCGCCACGTCGCCGCTTGCGGCCACCGAGGCGAAGGACCTCACGTTCATGCGTGAGGAGGAGAAGGTGGCGCGGGACGTGTACCTGACGCTGGCGAAGGAGTACTCGCTGCCGGTCTTCACGAACATCGCCAAGTCCGAGAGCAGCCACATGACGGCGCTCAAGACCCTGCTCGTCCGCTACGGCGTGGCCGACCCGGTCGGCACCAATCCCGTCGGGGTGTTCCAGGACAAGGACCTCCAGGCGTTGTACGACAAGCTCGTGGC
>CAIXSE010000547.1 GCA_903921965.1 uncultured Thermoleophilia bacterium
AAGATGGGCAAGACCGGCATCGACAAGCAGGTCCTGGAGCAGATGGGCGACGCCATCCCGCCGGGCAAGGCCGGCTGGTTCCTGCTCATCAACCAGATGACCGAGGACAAGTTCCTCGCCGCCATCGAGGGCACCAACGCCACGCTGGTGCGCTCCAACCTCACCGAGGAGCAGGAGGCCGAGCTCAAGCACGCCTTCGGCGCCAAGCACCACAAGAAGGCCGAGGCGGCAGAGAGCGCCTGAGCCTGAGATCCGAGTGTGCCGGGGCCGGCCGTCCGCAGGACCGCCGGCCCCGGCGTCTTTGCGGCGCGGCGCCGCGACCCCAGGAGGACCAGCATGGGCCTGATGCACCCCGAGAAGCCCCCCGAGAACAAGAAGGACCTCGCCGTCGACCCCCTCTTCGCGGCCGAGGGCAGCCGCATCCCCAGGCACGAGCTGCCGGCCGGTGAGATGCAGGGCCAGCTCGCCTACCAGATCATCCACGACGAACTGATGCTGGACGGCAACTCGCGGCTCAACCTGGCGACGTTCGTGACCACCTGGATGGAGCCGCAGGCCCGCCTGCTCATGGACGAATGCGCCGACAAGAACATGATCGACAAGGACGAGTACCCGCAGACCGCCGAGCTCGAGATGCGCTGCGTCGGCATGCTCAGCAGACTGTGGCACGCCCCCGACCCGGACCAGGCCACCGGGTGCTCGACCATCGGCTCGAGCGAGGCGGCCATGCTCGGCGGGCTCGCGCTCAAGCGGCGCTGGCAGCAGCGGCGGGCCGCCGAAGGCAAGCCCGCCGACAAGCCCAACCTCGTGATGGGCATCAACGTCCAGGTGTGCTGGGAGAAGTTCGCCAACTACTGGGACGTGGAGATGCGCCTCGTGCCGATGGAGGGCGACCGCCTGCACCTGGACGGCGAGGAGGCGGTCAAGCTCTGCGACGAGAACACGATCGGCGTGGTCGCCGTCCTGGGCTCGACGTTCGACGGGTCCTACGAGCCGGTCAAGGAGATCTGCGACGCCCTTGACGACCTGCAGCAGCGCACGGGCCTCGACGTACCGGTGCACGTGGACGGCGCGTCCGGCGGCTTCGTCGCGCCGTTCATCGACCCCGACCTCGTCTGGGACTTCCGCCTGCCGCGCGTCCAGTCGATCAACTCGTCGGGCCACAAGTACGGCCTGGTCTACCCGGGCGTCGGCTGGGCCGTCTGGCGCAGCGCCGAGGCCCTGCCCAAGGACCTCATCTTCTGGGTCAACTACCTCGGCGACGAGATGCCCACCTTCGCGCTCAGCTTCTCGCGGCCCGGCGCGCAGGTCGTGGGCCAGTACTACAACTTCCTGCGCCTCGGCTTCGAGGGCTACCGCCGCGTGCACCAGTACGCCCGCGACGTGGCCACGTACACCGCCGAAGAGATCGGCAAGCTGGGGCCGTTCAAGCTGCTCACCCGCGGCGACGAGCTTCCCGTCTTCGCGTTCACGCTCGCCGACGGGATCGACAACTTCTCCGTGTTCGACGTCTCGAACGCGCTCCGCGAGCGTGGCTGGCTGGTGCCGGCGTACACGTTCCCCAAGGACCGCGAGGACCTCGCGGCGCTGCGCATCGTGGTGCGCCGCGGCTTCACGCACGACGTGGCCGACCTGCTGCTGCGCGACATGAGGCGGCAGCTCCCGCGCCTGCAGAAGCAGCCGGAGCCGGTGCACGGAGCCGGCACCGGCGCAGGCTTCAAGCACTGACGTCGTCAGGGCCGGCGGGGCGGGCGGGCAGCCCTCCCCGCCGGCCATCCTGCCTCCGTATCCCGCCGGCCCGCCCCCCGGCGGGCCGGCGGCAGCGGCGCTCACCTGTCGCGCCGGCCGCGCGAAGCGGTACGATGCGCGTCATGACGGCCCTCGTGCAGATCCCGGCCCGGCCGGCCGGCGGCACCGGCCGGGCAGGCTGATGGCCTCCGGCGGGCTGCGCGACGCCCGGCGGCGCGCCCTCCCGCTGTTCGAGGGCCTGCTGCCCCTCGGCGGCCGGTCGCGCATCCTGCCCGACGTGCTCGCCGGAGCCACCCTGGCGGCCATCGCGATCCCCGAGGTCTTCGGCTACTCGCGGATCGCCGGCATGCCCGTCGTCACCGGCCTGTACACCCTGATCCTGCCGGCCGTCGTGTTCGCCGTGTTCGGCTCGTCGCGGCACCTCGTGGTGGGCGCCGACTCGGCCACGGCGGCCATCACCTTCGCGGCGCTCGCCCCCCTCGCCGTGCCGGGGTCGGAGAAGTACATCGGGATGGCCTGCATGCTGGCGCTCATGGCGGGTCTGCTGCTGCTCCTGGCACGCCTGCTGAAGCTCGGCTTCCTCGCCAACTTCCTCTCACGGACGGTGCTGATCGGCTTCCTGACGGGGGTCGGCGTCTCGGTGGCGGCCGGCCAGCTGGCCGGGATGTTCGGGCTGCAGAAGGAAGGCAGGAGCACCGTCACCCATGTCTACAGCTGGGCGCGCGACCTCTCGCACAGCAACCCCAAGGCGGTGCTGATCGCGCTCGCCGTGATCGCCGTGATCGTGCTCGGCGAGCGGTTCGCGCGCAAGGTCCCCTGGGCGCTGATCGCCGTGGTCGGCACCACCGTGCTGAGCTACGTGTTCGCGTTCTCCTCCCACGGGATCCTCACGCTCGGGGCCATCCCCAGCGGCCTGCCCGGCGTCGCGTGGCCGGGTGTGCCGTTCCGCGACATGGTCCCCCTCGCCGGCACGGCGGCGTCGCTCTTCATCGTGATCGTCGCGCAGAGCGCGGCCACCTCGCGCGCCTACGCCGCCAAGTTCGACGACGCGCACGACGACAACGTGGACCTCGTCGGCCTGGGCCTCAGCAACATCAGCGCCGCGTTCACCGGCACCTACGTGGTCAACGGCAGCCCGACGAAGACGGCCATCGTGGACGAGGGAGGCGGCCGCAGCCAGCTGGCGCAGCTCACAGCCGCGGCCATCGCCCTCGCGGCGCTGCTCTTCGCCACCGGCGCCCTGTCCTACCTGCCCGAGGCCGTGCTCTCGGCCGTGGTGTTCGTGATCGGCGTCAAGCTGATCGACTGGCGCGGCATGCGGATGGTGTGGCGCCAGCGCCCGGTGGAGTTCTGGGTGGCCATCCTGACCACCGCGACGGTCGTCGTGGTCGGTGTGGAGTCGGGCATCTTCGTCGCCATCGCCGTGTCGATCATCGCCCACCTCCGGCACAGCTACCATCCCTACGACCGCCTGCTGGCGCGGTTCGAGGGCAAGCAGTGGAAGAGCCTGCCCCTCGACAGCGGGGTGCAGGCCCGCAAGGGTCTGATGATCTACCGCTTCGGCGCGAGCCTCTACTACGCCAACGCCTCGCGCTTCCACGAGGAGGTCATGCGCCTGCTGCACGACGCCCGCATCCCGGTGCGCTGGTTCTGCGTGGCCATGGAGTCGGTGAACGACGTGGACTTCACGGCCACGCTCTGGCTGGAACGCACGGTGCGCGAGCTCAGCAACCGCGACATCAGGGTCGTGCTCTGCGACGTGTCCGGCCCCGTGCTCGGGGAGCTGCGGCGCGACGGACTGCTCGACCTGATCGGCCCGGAGCACCTGTTCGGCGACACCGACGACGTCATCAAGGCGTACAAGGAGGCCACGGGCATCTCGGACCCGCCAGACGACGAACTGGCCAATCCGCCCGACCTCGGCACCATCGAGCCGGCCTGGTGGCTGCCCGGCGCGAACCGCCGTGCGATAGAGTGACGCCTCAGCAAGGCGCCGGCCGCCGTGAGGCCGGCGCGCCGATCAGGAGGGGCACCGTATGGGCAGGGCACACGCGCCGGGCGAGGGCCGCGGCTGGGTCGAGTTCGCCGGCATCTTCTACCTCATCGCCGGCGCCTTCAACGTGATCGCCGGCATCGCGGCCATGTACAAGGACGAGGTGTTCCACGCCGAGCAGACGATGCTCGACAACCTCCAGGCGTGGGCGGTGATCTTCCTCGTCCTGGGCGTCGCACAGCTGCTCATCGGCATCTTCGTCCTGCGCCGCACCCGCGCGGGCCGTGCCTGGGGCCTGGCGTTCGGCATCGCCGGCCTGATCATCTGGTTCGTCGGCTTCCTGGTGCTGCCCTGGTGGGGCGTCATCATGTTCGTGCTGTACTTCCTGATCCTGTACGCGCTCACCGCGTACCGCGAGTACTTCCAGTGAGCCGCGCGCGCTGAGCGCGCGCGCAGGAGGGGCGGCGTTCCCGCAGCGGACCGCCGCCCCTCCGCGCGTACGGACCCGCTCCCGGCAGGTGCTCCGTCCCGCACCGCTCGCGGCCGTGCGCCGCGCCGGCCTCGAGGCATGCCGCTGCACCGGGAGGCGACATGATGCCTCACCGACGCTCATCGTTGGATGCATTCTGCAGCGAACGCATAGCGTGGCGACAGGGTGACCATCCCTGCCGGCGGTGGACGTTGGCTCTGGACGGCGTGGACGATCCGAGGGCGTCAGCCGGCGCGGGCGCTCGGCGGAGGTCAGCCGGCCGG
>CAIXSE010000548.1 GCA_903921965.1 uncultured Thermoleophilia bacterium
CGGACCGGACATGAGGACCTCCACGAGGGAACGTGAGCCAGGAAAAGGAGCGGCGGCCGGCGGCTAAGCTCGTGCTGACGTTGGGGGGCCGCGCTCGCTGCGCCGTGCCGGCCCGCCGCGTGGTCTCACCCTAGCGCGGCCACACCGCGGTTCAACGCTTCGGCCGCACCCGTCCCACATGCTGGAAACGAGTCCGGGCCGACGGGCGTCGTGCGGCCGTCACTGCTCCGCGAGCGGAGTTCGCCAGCGCAGCCCAGGGAACCGGGCGAAGTCGCGGTCGGCGCTGACGAGCTCGGCGCCCAGTGCCGTCGCCACGGCGGCGAGGTAGGCGTCCGACACGAGGTCTCCCGTCGCCTCGCCGGCGCGGCACTGCTCGATGAGCGCGCGGACGCCGCCGCCGGGCAGATCGGGCGTCACGGCGGCGGGAGCGCCCAGCATCGCCTCGAGGTTCGCCGTCGCCCGCTCGAGCGTCGTCGGCTCGAGGAAGATGCGCCGATTGGTGACCACGCGCAGGAAACCGCTCACCACGGGGCCGACCAGCGCCACAGGCTCGTCGCCGTTCAGCGCGGCCTCCAGCCACAGGCGGTACCGTTCATGACCCGGCACGTCCTGGCGCTGGGCGTACACCAGGAGATTGACGTCAGGGAGGATCACGCCGGATCGTCTCCGCTGCGGATGCGCTGCCGAAGCTGTTCGTCAGCAGGCCCTTCGAGCGCCTCCGTGAGCGCCGCGTGACTCGAGAGATCGACGCCGGCCACCAGCCCCCCCGCCTCCGGCAGCGAGCTGAGCGTGATGGGCGGCCTCCCGACCCGGTCGCGACGCAACGTCAATGCCTCTCGAAGCGCGTCCTGGATGACGTTGCTGAGACTCCGGTGGGTGGTGGCCGCAAGCTGCTTGTAGGCGACGAGCAGGTCCTCGTCGATGTTGAGCGTCGTGCGCATGAGCGTCTCCATGCATCGCAGCATCACACGGCCTGCATCATAGCATCAAGGTTGACCGGGGATGACGTTGGCGCGAGCGCCTGCGTCGGACTCGGGGTGTAGACGCGGTGCGCGCCGGAGGGTGGCGGCTCCGCGCCGCGGTCACCCGACCTCTACGCCGTATCAGAAGGGGGCGACCACCGCAGCCCAGGGAACCGGGCGAAGTCGCGGTCGTACGTGACCACGGTGGCACCGGCCTCGACGGCGAGTGCGGCGATCGCGGCGTCGCTCACGAGGTCGCCGCGCGCGTCGCCGGCTCCGCAGAGCTCCTCGAAGAGGGCCAGATGCTGCCGTCCGGGGTTGAGCCACAGCGTGGCCGGGTGCCGGGCGAGGTGCCTGACGAAGCTGAAGACCTCCTCCAGCGTGCTCGGAGGCGCGAACACCCTCGGACTGGTGCTCACGCGCACGAACCCGGAGACGACGGGCTGGCACAGGGCCACCGGCTCTCCGCTCTCGAGCGCGGCGACCAGCCACCGGCGCGCGCCGGCGTGCACGGGTGCGGCCTCGCGGTGCGCGGCCACCAGGACGTTGACGTCGGGCAGCAGCACGTCAGCGCAGCTTCTCGAGCGGCAGGCCCTCGTCAAGCAGCCGCGACACGGCGGCGTTGCTCGTGAGGTCGACACCCGGCTGAAGTCCGCCGCCGCGTACCACGGGAAGGTCGGCACCCGTCGTGGTCTCGTCGGCCCGGCGCCGCGCGAGATCCTCGCGCAGCGCGTCCTCGATCACCGCGCTGAGCGTGCGATGTGCGTCACCGGCGATGCGCTTGTACTGGGCGAGCACCAGCTCGTCGATGGTCAGCGTGGTGCGCATGAGGACCTCCATGCCTCGAAGCATCGCATGGCATCATCGTAGCATCAATGCATCACCGGGTAGACGTTGCGCGACCGGCAGGCTGCCGCCGCGGACCACGGGGGGCCGGCGCCGCCGGCAGCCTCGCGCGCACGAAGGCGCGCCCGCCTCACTCCCGCACGCCGCACCAGCGCAGCAGCATCAGGGCCACGGCCGCGGCGTGATCCACAAGGTCGGCGACCGGCACGCACTCGTCGACGGCGTGGGCGCGGCGCAGGTCGCCGGGGCCGAAGGAGATGGTCGGGGTGCCGGCGACGCGGGTGAAGACGGCGGCGTCGTGCCAGGAGTCGAGGCCGTCGATCTTGCCGCTTCGGCCGATGTCGGCGGCCGCCTGCAGCGTCCCGCTCACGATCGGGTGGTCGTCCGGCACCTCCGCCGGGACGATGTCGCAGTCCCACTCCCACTCGGGCGGGTTCTCCGCCAGCCAGTCGTCCCGGTCGGTCGCCGCCTTGACCCACGCCGCGACCTCCTCGAGGACGCCCGGGAGGCCGCCCTCGTCGCCCCTCACACGGCCCGGCAGGTACTGGACGGCGAGCACGGTCCGGCAGGCGGACGGATACGTGACCTCCCACTCGCCGCCGCTGATGAGGGTCGGCAGGATCGACGGCGCGCGCAGGTAGGGATGCTGGTTGACGTCGCGCACGGCCCAGTCGTCGCGAAGCGCGCGCACCGCCTCGAGCACGATGCCCATCTTCTCGATGGCGTTGACGGGGCCGCCGTCGCGCCAGTGGGGGTGCCACAGCTCGGCGTGGCCGGCTCGCCCGGCGGTCCTGACGGTGAAGTAGACGCCGCCGCGGCAGGCGACCCACACGTCGAAGGCGGTGGGCTCGGCGCAGAGGCCGGCGTCGGCGCGGACGCCTCGGGCGGCGCAGGCGTAGCTGCCGGCGCCGCTCGACTCCTCATCGGTGTTCGAGGCCCAGACGACGTCGCCGGCGAGCTCGATGCCGAGCCGCTTCACGGTCTCGAGCGCGAACAGCATGCCGGCGAGGCCGCCCTTCATGTCGCAGGCGCCGCGGCCGAACAGCTCGCCGCCGCGCACCTCGGGCTTGAGCGGCGGGCTGGTCCAGCGGCCGACCGGCTCGGCCGAGACGGCGTCGATGTGGCCGTTCAGGAGCAGGGAGCGGCCGCCCCCCGCGCCGCGCAGGCGCGCGGCGAGCTGCGGCCGCCCGGCGAAGTCGAGCCCGTCGGGCACGAACCGGTTGCCGGTTCCCGTTGGCTCCGGCTCCCAGAGGTCCGTCTCCGCGCCGGCCGCTTCGAGGCGGCGCTCGAGCAGCTCCTGCAGCTCGACCTCCTGGCGCGGAGGGTCTCCGACGTTCCTCGCCGTTGTGTCGAGCGCCACCAGGTCGGACACGAGTGCGACCAGCTCTTCCTCGCCATCACGCACGGCCGTCACGACGCGCTCCTCCAGCGCCGATCGCAGACCCTCGCCCATGGTCACTCCTCCTCACGCGTCGACGGCGGACCCCGGGGCTCCCCCGTGCTCTGCCCGCGCCTGTGTTCGTCCTCGCGGTTCCACCAGACTGTACGTCCAGACGCACGAGCCGGTGAAGTCGCCGGCGAGAGTGTGTCCCTCGATCCCGTGTCCTGCCGCCGCGACGCGCCCCGGACGTCACAGGCGCCCCTCAGGCGCCCTCCTGCGGCTGCTCAACCCGGCTTGAGACAGTGTGCCTGCACAACCGCACCCGAGACGGAGGAGGCCGTCATGCTCGTCACCTACGAGGTGTCCGGACCGTCGACGCTCATCGTCAGCGTCTTCGGCGACCTCGACGAGGACCAGGCGCCGGAGCTCACCGACCAGCTCCTCGCCTTCGTCGACATGGGCTTCCAGGGGACGCTGGTCGACACGGCCCGCTGCCGGTTCAGCGACTGGAGCGGGCTGGACGTGCTGGTCGCGGCCGCGCGCCACGCCGACGGCCGCGAGGTCGGGATCCTGGCGCCGACGCGCGGGCTGCGGCGCCTGCTGGACGCCACCGGCCTGAGCGTGGCGCTGCCTCAGTACGCCTCGCGGAGCGCGCTCGCGGAGCCGGCGCGCGCGGAGCCGGCGCGCGGAGCCGGCGCTCGCCGTGGCGTGAGGGCGGCAGCGCCCCCACGCCACGGTGGCTCCGGCTACTCCTCTTCGGCGGCCACGGCCGGCACCGCGAAGGAGGACGCCGGCCCCGCGGAAGCCTGCGCGGCCCGCGCTTCGGCGGCCGCGCGGTGCCTCGCCGGGAGCTTCCAGACCACGAGGCAGACCCCGGCCGCCGTCGCCACGGCCGCGGCCAGCAGGCCGTAGCCCATGGCGGTGGTGAACGCGTCCGCGGCGGCGGCCGTGAGGCGCTCCGCCATCGCCGCGGGCAGCTTCGCCGCCACGGCGTGCGCGCCCCCGATCGACGCCTCGACCGGGCCTC
>CAIXSE010000549.1 GCA_903921965.1 uncultured Thermoleophilia bacterium
CGCAGCGGCGTCTGGTTGTAGGGGGACGGGTCCGAGCCGGCGATCGCCGGCAGGATGTGGGTGACGTACTCGCGGTACAGGGAGAGGTCGACCCAGACGAAGGACACGGCCACGAGGGCGACGCCGCACGCCAGCGTCTTCAGCAGGAAGCGCCAGTCGCGGAAGTAGAGCGCGACGACCAGCACGAGCAGCACCGGGGAGACCTTGATGGCCACGGCGACCGCCAGCAGGGCGGCCGAGGGCCACCCCTTCCAGCGCGGGTACAGCAGGAAGCCGGACACGGCGAGGGCCGCGACGATCATGTCGATCTGGCCCTCGTGCACGTGGTAGATGAGCCCCCAGGAGACGACGGTGAGCAGGACACAGGCCGTGAGCACCTCGAGGCGCCGGCCGCGGCTCACGAGCACCGCGCACAGGACGAGCAGGGCGAAGCAGGCCGCGTCGAGGGCCAGCCATGCGGCGCGCGCGGTGTCGTAGCCGGCGCGCGCGAGCAGACCCATGAGCGGGAGCACGGTGGGGGGGTAGATGAACCCCGAGATGGTGGGGTCGTCGTGCCGGGGGTTCTGGATGGCGCGGCCGTCGCCCGGGTGGTTGAGGTAGGGGTCGAGCCCGAGCCGCCAGTTGTGGCCCCCGGCGTAGTACTGGAAGAAGTCGTGCTGGGGCACGCCGATGCCGGAGTTGAGGTCGTCGTAGGTGCTGCCGAGGACGCCGACCCAGAAGTTGAAGGCGAGCGCGGCAGCGGCGAGGAGCAGCAGGGCACAGACCGTGCGCCGCGAGGGCCGGCCGCGGGCCGGCGCCGGGCCGGCTCCGGCCGGCCCTCCTCCGGCCGGTCCGGGTGCGTCTAGCTCCATCGGGCGTCCTCCGCGTGACCGCGCGGCGTCGTGGGGCGCCGCGCACCGCCGACCCTACGCGGCGGCGGCGGGGCGTGCAACGGGGCCGCCGCCGGCGCTCTCACCGGTCGGCGGGCGCGGCCCGCCGCTCGAGCGCCGCCACGGCGTGCGGCAGATCGCGGAAGTGCGCGATCTCGGCGTCCGGCGGCTCGCTGTCGGACGGCCGGACGGCGCCCGTGCGGTTGAACCAGACCGTGCGCAGGCCGGCCCGCCGGGCGCCCTCGACGTCGTTGGCCCACGAATCGCCGACCATCACGGCCTGGTCCGCGGGCAGAGGGACGCCGCTGCGTCCGGCGCGCAGGAGCGCCGCCCGGTAGAAGAACGGGTCGGGTTTGGCGGCGCGCACGTCCCGCGAGCTGACGACGCCGTCCACCAGTCCGTGCAGGCCCACACGGGCGAGCGCGGCGCGCACGTCCCGCTCGCCCGACTCTTCGGCGTTGGTCGCGACCAGGACCTCGTAGTGGTCGCGCAGCGCCTCGAGCGCCTCCGCGGCTCCGTCGACCGCGGCGACGCGCGGCCACGTCGCCATCGGGCCGTCCTGCGTGCCGTCGTCCTCCATCAGCGTGCCGCCCCAGTCGACCAGCACGACGGTCACCGGCGGCGGGCCGGGGAGGTCGTGGGCGTCCCGCGCCGGTTCGTCGTCCGGCTGCGCCTCCGTCACCGGAGCGGCGCGCCCGTCCGCGGCCGCCGGCGCCACGACGAGCCGCACGCCGAGTGCCACCGCCGCGCCGAGGACCCAGCTCGCGACGATGTCGGTCGCCCAGTGGCCGTTGAGCATGAGTCCCGAGATCCCCATGGCCCCGGCGCAGGCGATCCCTCCGGCCAGTACCGGGAGACGCCAGCGTGTCGGCCACGCGACGAGCACCAGCGACGCGGCGAGGGCGGTCGCGAGCAGCGTGTGCCCGCTGGGGTACGAGTAGTGGTAGCTCCTCACGGCCTGCTCGCCGAACAGCGGCGGTTCGCGCCGGAACAGGAGCTTTGCGGCGAGGGCGAGCCCGCTCGCCAGCGCCACCGAGAGCATGAGGCACAGACCGTCCCGCGCGCGCCCCGCGAGGGCCAGTCCGGCGGCGATGACGGCGGCGACACCGCCGGTGAGCCACCACGGACCGGCGGCTGTGACCGCGTTCGCGATGCGGTCCGTCACCGGCGTGTGACGGGTCAGGACGAGCGAGCGCACCCGCCAGTCCACCCCGGCCGTGGCGCGCGATGCCACGAGTGCGGTGATTGCGGCGAACGCGACCACGAGCGCGAGCGCAAGGACCGAGAGCCGGCGTCGTGCCGGGTCGGTGAGGCCCCCGTCCCGCCGGCCGGTCGCCGGCCGGCGGCTCTGTCCGCGGCTCGGCCTCATCCCGGCGGGTCTGCCGCCGCGCGGTCGGCCGAAGTGGCGCGGGCGTGCGGCGGGATGACGAGGGCGGTGCCGCCGACGATGGCCACGGCCAGTGTCCAGGCGCCGAGCACGTCGGTGAGCCAGTGGACGCCGAGGTACACGCGCGACAGGCCCATGAGGACGGCGAACGTGAGGGACACGGCCGCCGCCGGCAGTCGCCAGCGCGTCGGCCAGGCGACCACGACGACCGCGAGCGCCAGCGTGGCCGACGCCAGCGAGTGCCCGCTCGGGAAGGCCAGTCCGCTCACCACCGTCGCCGCGTTGCCGGCCGGAGGGCGGGTCCGCCCGAAGACGACCTTCAGCAGCGGGTCGAGCAGCAGCGCCGCGCCCACCGCCACGCCGAGGAACACCGCCGCCCGCCGTCTGCTGGTCGCGGTGAGGGTGGCGATGACGGCGACGGCCGCCGCGGTGATGACGAACCACTGGCCGGCGCCGGTGTACCCGCGGAAGAAGTCCGTCGCGGCCGCGGTCCGTTGCGCCGCGAGCCCGGAGTTGACGGCCGTGTCGAGAGTCGCGGACACCCCGGAGACGACGAGCGCGGCGATGAGGGCGAACGCGGCCAGGCCGGCGACGAGCGCCGCGACGGCCGCTCGGCGGTGAGGCCGTCCCTCGCTCAGCACCCCGGGCATATGAGCCCGCCGAGCAGGTCCGGCAGCTCGTCGAAGCGGTGCGCGACGAGGTCGGCGGTGCTGTGCCGCAGGTCGTGGTCGTTCACGGCGACGAAGTGCGCGGCCATCATGCCGGCGGCCTGCGCCCCGGCGACGTCGGTGCGCTGGATGTCGCCGACGTGGGCGGCCTCGCCGGCACGGACGCCGAGCTGCGCCAGGGTGTGGTGGAACACACGCGCGTCGGGCTTGCTCATGCCGTGCTCGTTCGAGAAGAACAGGTACTCGAAGTGGTCGAGCATGCCGTACCGCGCCAGCACCTGACGGAGCACGCGCCCCGGCGACCACCCCGTGTCGCAGATGACGGCGAGCCGGTACCGCTCGCGCAGGAGCGGCAGGATCTCGGGGGCGCCGGGCATGGGCTCCGGCGGGAACTCGAGCACGAGGTCCTCGAAAGCCTCCACGACGCGGGCCGCGACGTCGTCCGGCGGCCGCACGCCCAGCGTGCGGAACACCGTCCCCACGAGCTCGGAGCAGAGCGGCGTGCGGTGCTCGGCGACCCAGACGCGGTCGAAGAAATCGAACGCGGTGCGGAGCGCCTCGTCGAGGATGAGCGGCGAGAAGTCCCGGCCGAGCGCGCCGAGCTCGTCGCCGACGATCTGCGCCCGCCGCGACTCGCGCTCCTCGCCGTGGGCGTCGGCGACGAGCGTGTTCCAGAAGTCGAAGGTGACGGCGCGCAGCATGGCGACAGCGTACCAGAGGGCGGTCCGGCCGGGGCCGGCCACAGGCGGCCGGCCGGACCGCCCGATGGTCCCGGCAGGGCTGGTAGACTCCCGCAATGGCCGCTGAATCCAGGAAGGCGGTGGTGGCGGCGATCATCGGCAACGCCGCCATCGCCATGATCAAGTTCGTCGCCGGCGCCATGACCGGCAGCTCGGCGATGATCTCCGAGGGCATCCACTCGCTCGTGGACACGGGCAACGGCGGGCTGCTCTTCTACGGGCTCAACCGCGGCGCCCGGCCCGCCGACCGCAACCACCCGTTCGGGCACGGCGGCGAGGTCTACTTCTGGAGCCTGATCGTCGCCGTGAGCATCTTCGGCATCGGCGGCGGCATGTCCATCTACGAGGGCATCATCCACATGCAGCACCCGGTCGCGATGGAGAACCCCACCATCAACTACGTCGTGCTGGGGTTCGCCATGCTCTTCGAGTCGTTCTCGTTCACCGTCGCCTGGAGGGCGTTCAAGCACACCAAGGGCAAGCGCAGCGTCTTCCGGGCGATCCGCCACGGCAAGGACCCCAGCATGTTCACCGTGCTGTTCGAGGACACGGCGGCGCTGCTCGGCCTGGTGGTCGCTTTCTTCGGCGTGTTCCTCAGCCACCAGCTGGAGATGCCGGTCCTGGACGGCGCCGCCTCGGTGGGCATCGGCGCGATCCTCGTGGTCGCGGCGCTCTGGCTGGCCTACGAGAGCAAGAGCCTGCTGGTCGGCGAGGCGGCGGACCCGGAGGTGGTCGCCGCCATCCGCGAGATCGCTCTCGCCGACCCCGACGTCGAGGGCCTCGGCGTCGTCCTCACCATGCACATCGGTCCGGAGGACGTGCTCCTCAACATCGAGGTGCAGTTCACGCCCGGCATCACGGCCGAGGCCATCCACGACGCCGTGCTGCGCATCGAGGAGCGCGTCACCGGGACGTACCCGGAGGTGACGCGCATCTTCATCGAGGTCCAGGCGCTGCGCGGCGCCCCGGCCGCCGCCGGTGATGCGGGGGCGGCCTGTGCCGCGGGCGCGGAGCCCGGCGCTTGAGCCCGGCGTGCGAACCCGCCTGGGTCGTCGCGGCGGCGTTGCGGGAGTAGAGTGCGTCTGAGATGAACTGGGTCAACACCGCACTCATCATCAGCGTCATCATCATGGTCTGCCTCGTCGCGTACCTGTTCTGGTTCATGGCGCACCCGCGCAGTGAGAAGCAGGCGCAGGAGGAAGCCGACGAGTGGGCCCGGAGGCACAGCCTCAAGGACCGCGAGAAGGCAAGGCGGCGCGACCAGGGCACGCCGCACTGACGCGACTCGCGCGAAGCCGCACCTCCTCCGGCGCGCACGCCGCAGACGGAGGCTCCCCACGTGGACGCCATCGGTATCGCAGCTCTCGTCATCGGGGTCGCCCTGGCGGCACTCGCCGCCGCGGCGCTGCTGTGGTGGGTGGTCCGGCGCCTCGGCCGCGCCACCGGGCTCGACCGCAAGGCCGACCGGTTCCTCGAGGTCGACGGCGACGGCCTCTCACCGTCGGACGCGATCAGGTTCCGCGAGCAGCACCCGCACGGCGGCGCGCCGTGAGCCGCCGCCGCCGGCGCCCCGGCGAGGCGCCGCGCGCGCACGGAGACCCGCGCGGGCGACGAAGTCGCTCCCGCGCGGTACACTAGGACACCGCACGCCCGGCCGGCGAAGCTGCGCCGGGCCTTCTCACGTCAGTCACCCGACAGAAAGCCGCGACCGTGCACGCCGTCGACAAGATCCGCAACCTCGCCATCATCGCCCACATCGACCACGGCAAGACCACCCTGATCGACAGCATCTTCCGCGCCGCCCAC
>CAIXSE010000550.1 GCA_903921965.1 uncultured Thermoleophilia bacterium
TGCCATAGTCCACCATTTGACCTCGTGTCCACGGCCCAAGAATACGGGACATGGAGTCCCGGATCAAGGGCTTTTTCGGAGGGGGTCAAGATGGAATCGGAAGGCACGGTCGGGAAGTACTCGGAGAAGCTTCGGGAGCTGGTCGTCAGGGCGGCCCGGACCGAGGGGGTGTGGCAGGCTGTCGAGCGGTACGGAGTGCCTTTCAATACCGTGAGGTACTGGTGCGCTCGCGCGCGGAGGGAGCAGGTGGGGGCCTCGGCCTGTGCGGGTGAGAAGGGGCCGGGGCAGGAGGCGTGCAGCGGGGCGGGGGCCCCCGCCCCGCTGCACGCGGCGCCGATGCCGGCCGATGCCGTGGGGGCTGTTGGTGTGGCCGATGCGGTGACCGTGGAGGGTGCGGCGGCGGTGCCCGGCAATGGGGACGGCGAGCTGCCAGTGGGCGGTGGTGGCACCCGGCGGACCTGGCGGATCCACTCGTGGGAGGAAGTGTTGGCCGCAGTGCAGGACTGGGAGGAGCTGGGGACAGCAGGCACGGCCAAGAAGCATGGGGTGTCCGAGCAGACAGTCCGCAACTGGCGCAAGCAGGTGGAGGACGTGCTGGCGGGCCGAGACAGAAGCCCATCGGCCGCCGTGGAGACGGACGTGTGCGTCCCTGCGGCAGCGGCCGCCGCCGTGGCCGTCGGCATGATTGCCGGCGATGCCGTCGGCGCCGACGTGGACGAGGACGAGGACCTGGACGAGGACGAGGACCTGGACGATGACGGCGACCTGGACGATGACGGCGATGAAGGGGCCGTTCTGCCGACCCCGGTCGACCCCGCCGAGTGGGCGCGGTTGAAATCCAGGCGGGAGGCGGTCGGGAAGCGCTACACGCCCACGCAGAAGGCGGAGGCCGTTGCGTTGGCGACGACCGAGGGGCCAGCCGCAGCAGCCCGGGAAACCGGTGTCAGCCCGCACTCGGTCTACCGCTGGCTCGAGGACACGAAACGGGCCGCGGGTGAGCCGGTCGAGCGCCGGTGGGAGCAGACCGAGCTCGAGAAACAGCGGGACCTGGAGATTCTCCACGAGTGGCACAAGCAGCCGGGCCTGGGCCCGAGCCAGATCCGCAATCAGCTCCGGCGCCGGGGCGTCCGCACGTCGGTCCAGACCGTGCGCCGGGTCATGGTCGAGGGCGGGTACAGGCCGCCCAAGGTCAAGAGCCAGGCGCACCACGAGCGCTACGAGGCCGTGCGTCCCTCCGCACTATGGCATTTCGACTTCCTGCACCGGCACATCCACCGGGCCCCGACCTTCACACTGATCCTGCTCGACGACTACTCCCGCTTCATCGTGGGCCACGCGGTCGATGATGCCGAGCGGGCCGACACGGTCATCGAGACCTTCGAGGCGGCCGTGGCCCGCCACGGCAAGCCCGAGGCGGTGATGACGGACAAGGGGTCGGCCTTCTGGGCCTGGCGCGGGATCTCCCGTTTCACGGCCCTGCTGGAGGACTACGGGGTCGACCACTACGTCGCTCAGGACAAGGAGCTCAATGGTAAGGTCGAGAAATTCAATGCCGATTTGGCCAAGGAGTTCTTCGACGTGAAGAAGTATGCCGACCTGGCCGAGATGCGGCGGGAGCTCTCTTCGCACGTCCGCTGGCACAATCACGAGCGCACGCACCATTCGCTCGGAGGGCTCCTGGTCCCGGCGGATCGTTTCTATGGAAGGGTGGACGAGGTCATGCGCCTGGTCGAGTCCGGAGCCACGCAAGGAGGAGCGGACCCGCATGGCGTCTCGCTCTCCGGCCGCATGCTCGACCTGTTCCGCATCGTGAGCACCGACGGTCAGCCGCAGGTCTGGCTGCTGGGCCAGCGCATTCTCTGATTCCCTCCGCCCGACCGGGATGCTATCGTTCGTTCCGGTCGGAGGCAGCCGTGACGGACGACAAGGACGACAAGAAGGACGACAAGCCTGAAGCAGAGGCGCCCCCCGATGGTCCCAGGAAACCGGGCGGCTGGGGGACCACTGTGCGCATCACGCAGTCCGGGGGCTGCGCCTACGTGGAGCCTCCGGCAGAGGAGACCGCTCCCCCCCGGGATTCCTGGACGGCGATGGACTGGGAGGAGATGGTTCCATCCCTGACGGAGAATGCCATCCTGGCGGTGACCGTGGCCTACGGCCTGCGGGTCCGCAAGCAGCTCGGGTTGCCTGCGGACGAGGATCCGCAGGAGGCAGCCCGGCTGCTGGGCGTTCCATGGGAGACCGTACTCGAGCTGCTACCCCCGTTCTCGGAGTGGGCAAAGACCGCGTTCCGCAAGCCCGGCCGCCCCCGCGGCAGCGCGCCCGAGAAGCCCATCCACTCCGGCTACGCCGCGGTGCTCGACGGGGTATGCAACTTCGTGATTGACCACCCCGGCGCCGTGGCGCCCAGGAGCGGCGGCCGCCGCTACTGGTCTCCCGAGTTCAAAGCCTACGTGCTGCAACTCATCGGTCCTTCGGGACCGGGCGCAGGGATGACGCTGGACGAGGCGTCCCGGGCTACAGGCGTTCCCATCTCGACCCTGGTCGCCTGGGGAGCCACGGGCCGACCGGTCCAGCGAGGCCGCACACCCAAACGATAGTCCCGCCCTCGGGAGGAAGCCATGCAGGAAGAATCGTCCACGACGACCGTTCAGGCGGACACGGGCAGCATCGGATTGGCGGTAGCCGGCCTGCAGATCCTGCGGGAGTTCAAGCTCGAGGAGCTTGGGGCCGAAGACCTCATCACAGCCTGCGGCCTGGGACGGGCGCAGGTCTACCGGGTGGCGGCCCAGATACGGGCGTTTGCGAAGAACCGGCCCGGGCCGGGGCGGCCCCGGCAGGCCGCACCCGTCGAGCCCACGGGTTTGTGGCGCACCCGACTGGCGCTCGCCCAGGCCATACGGGAGTGGCTCTACGAACACCCCGGAGCGGTCAGCCGCCACAACGGGCGGATGACCTACTCGGACGACTTCCGGTCTTTCGTCGTGGACCTCGCCGCCCCCGGCGGGTTGGCCGCGGACCTTACGCACGAGCAGCAGGCCGAGGCCTTCGGCATCCCAAAGACCACCTTGCTGGGCTGGTGGTCGCGGGGCCGTCTTCCGAAGGAGGCGGAGGCCCCGCAGTCCTCACCCCCCGCAGCCGACGACGCTTCACAGCCCGCTTCCGCCACCGCTGCAGAGGCTACACAGCCTGCAGAGGCCGCACAGACCGCAGAAACCGTATCGGCTCCGGTTTCGGACGCCGCTCAGGACTCGACGACCGCTTCCAACTCCCAGCCCTTGTCACAAAACCCCGTCGACGACTCCGTCCGTCTCCCCGCCTCGGAGTGGGCCGTCGTCGCGGCCCAGGTGCTGACCCTGTGGGAGAACTGGGAGGGCAATCTCACCTCCTTCCAGCGCAGCCTGCCGACCCACGGCATTCACTGGTCCCTGCCCTTGCTCAGGACCGTCCTCCAACTCGGGGCCGGCCGCAAGGGGCGCTCCCGACGCAGCCGTCATCCCGACCCGGAAGCCATCCGCGGCGAGCTCGAACGCTTCTTCGCCGGTGCCCAGTGGCATGCCGACGGCAAGGGCGTCCTCATCCAGTTCGGCGACCGCTGCTACCGCTTCAACTGGGAGCTCATCGTCGACAACATGACCACCGCGCTCCTCGGCATGTCGCTGCGCGACAACGAGGACAGCGCCGGCCTCATCGCCGCGCTCAAACACGCCAAGGTCACGGCCGGTGCCGCGGCCGAAGGCCTCTTGCGGGACCCCCGCAAGTCCAACACCGCCGCTCCAGTCGAGGAGTTCCTGGCCCAGGAGGGCATGGTCAGCATGTTCTCCAGCGTCGGCAGGCCCCAGACCAACTCCCCCTGCGAAACCGAGTTCAGCCTGTTCACCCAGAAGATGATCGACCTCTTCTTCCCCGACGGCCTCAGTGAGAAGGAGCTGGCCTGCCGCGTTCTGCAGTACATCCTCTACGCCTACTGCGCAGGCCGAAACTTCACGCCCCGCAAGCGCCTCCACCACAAGACCCCGGCCCAGGCCTATGCCGACACCCGCGTCCCCGACGAAGAGAAGGCCAGGGTCAAGGAGATCCTCAAGGACCTCTCCCACCGAGTCCAGGAACAGGCCGCCGCAGACCGCCGTCGCTGCGCTCCCGCCACACTCCAGTTGCTCACCGACTCCTTCCCCGACCTCGGCCTGGCCGACCCGAAGGACACCTACATTCCGTCCGCTGCCACCTACGGCCTCGACGCCGCCACCGAAGCCATCGCCATCTTCAGGGCCAAGAAGGAGGCCGGCACCCTGCCCGAGGACCACCACGAGCGCTACTTCCTCGGCATTGCCAGGAACGTCGCCTTCCGCAACGAGGACCAGATCACCTACGAGCGCCTTCTCGACCTGAGGGCCAAAGCCGGCGACCTCGTCTTGAAGCCTCTCGTCGAGCACGATGCCGACTTGCGCAGTTCCCTTGCCCCCTCCGACTACCGGGCCGCCGCCCTCGACCTCGCTCTCTCCTCACCGGCCGCCGTCGACAGGGTCTTCTGGCGACGACGCCTCCTGGCCGCTTTCGAGGAACTTCCCCTCACGCAACGCCCCGACGCTGGCCGCACCATCGCCCGGCGCATCGCTAACCAGACCCGCATACACCACCGCGAGAGGGACCACTTCATCTCCCTCGTCGCCCGGGCTGCCGTGCCCCTCGCTGCATAACCGCCGGCCTCCGCAGGCTGAACCGGGCCGCTCACGCAGCCCGGCCGACCTGCTCCGGACCCCAACCCGGGAAGAACCGGCAACTGCCCCTCCACGACCACCGATTCCTGCTTGTCCCGGATTGCTCTGACCGAACCCGCCACCGACCTGTCAACCGACCCCCAACTCCACCCGATCACCCCGCTGCCGATGCGGTCCAAAATCCCTCACTCCCGCCTCCGGCCCATGTCTCACGTTTTGCATCCGATTGGGGGTTGACAACCACA
>CAIXSE010000551.1 GCA_903921965.1 uncultured Thermoleophilia bacterium
GTCGTGAGACCCGCGGATGCTCAGGCGGCCGCGCCCGTGTCGTCCGCCGGCGGCGTGTAGCTGCTCCACGGGTCGGTCTTGTCGCCGCCCCAGCCCATGATGCCGTCGCCCTTCCACATCTTCCAGGCGAAGTACGCGCCAACGCCCAGCGTGACGATGGCGATGAGGAACAGCAGCTTCTTCATTCGTGACCCTCCTAGGTTCGCTGTGTGCATCATACCCACCCGCGCCGCTTTCGGCTCATCGCGGAGGCACGGCGGCTCGCCACGTTCCGGGGGAACGCCCGCCCGGGTACAGTCACAAGAGGTGTGCGGCGCCCGCCGGGCGCTCCGCCCCGGACCGAGGAGGGGGGTCATGGGAACCATCGTCGTCAAGGACATCCCGGACCAGCTGGCGCTGACCGTGAAGAAGCGCGTGAGCCTCGCCACGGTGGCCGAGGGGATGCACGAGGCGTTAGGCGCCATCATGGCCCAGGCCGGAACGACGGGGGCGCAGTTCGTCGGGCCGCCGTTCTGCCTGTACCCGGGCGAGATGGGCGAGGAGTTCGACATGGTCGTGTGTCTGCCCGTGGCTCCCGGGGCCGCCGGAGGAGGAGGCGTCGAGCTCGAGACGGTGCCGGGCGGCCGCGTGGCCGGCACGGTGCACGAAGGACCCTACTCGGATCTCGGCCGCACCTACGGCGCCCTGCAGGAGTGGATGGCGGCCGGCGGCCTCACGCCGTCAGGCCCCGTGCGCGAGGTCTACGTGACCGACCCGCGGACGGTGCCGGCGGAGCAGCTGCGCACCGAGATCGACTGGCCGGTCGCATGAGCCCGGCGGACCTCGTCAGGCAGCACCGGGCGCTGTACAACCCCTCGTGGAAGCACCCGGCGGTCGTGGAGGTGCCGGTGCTCTCGTTCCTGATGGTCGACGGGCGCGGGGCGCCCGAGTCAGAGGTCTACCAGGAGGCCGTGCAGGCGATGTACGGCACGGCCTACACGCTGAAGTTCTCGCTGAGGAACGCCGACGCGGAGCGCGACTTCAAGGTCGGGCCGCTGGAAGGCCTCTGGTGGAGCGACCTCGAGCGGCCCGGCCTCGACGACCTGCGGGCAGACCGCGAGGCCTGGAACTGGACCCTGATGACCGCCGTTCCCGACGGGGTCACGGCCGCCGAGGCCGCCGCCGCCGCGGAGCAGGCGGCGCGCAAGCGGCGGCCGTCCGTACCGCTCGAGGTCCGCTTCGAGCGCTTCGAGGAGGGCCTCGCCGCCCAGCTCCTGCACATCGGCCCCTACTCCGAAGAGTGGCCGACCATCGAGCGCCTGCACACCTGGGTGGCCGGGCAGGGGTACGAGCTGCACGGCCGGCACCACGAGATCTACCTCAGCGACCCCCGGCGCACGGCGCCCGAGCGGCTCAAGACGGTCGTCAGACACCCCGTCCGCGAGGCCTGAGGGCCCGCGGCGAGGCCGCGGGTCGGCTCACTGGCCGCGGCGCCACTGGAGGAACGCGAAGAGACCGACCACCACGGCCGAGGCCAGCAGGAGCGCGGAGACCACGGTGTAGCCGGAGTACAGGAACACCACGGCGACCACGAGGTCGATCGCCGCGGACGCGGCGAACACCAGCGACTTCTTCACGACAGGACCTCCAGGGCGAGATGTTCGGCGAACAGCGCCTGGAACGCGAGGTCGCGGACGCTGATGCGCTCGTTCACGTTGTGGTACCTCTCGGTGACGGCCGCGTAGTCTTCTTCCACGTGCGGCGAGAAGTTGTACGCCACGACCCCGGGGTGCAGGCCGCGGAACCAGTTGGAGTCCGTGAACCCGACGGAGTGCGAGTTGGCGAGCTTCGCGTGCGGCACGTGCCGTACCAGCACCCGGCGGATGGCGTCCGAGAGCGGCGACGGGTAGGCGGAGGAGTTGCCGCGCACCGGCGCGCCGATCCACTCGAAAGCCCAGCGCGCCTCGATGCCCGAGAGCGCGTCGCACACCTCGGCCTCGACCTCGCGCTCGTCGTGGCCCGCGAGCATCCGGCAGTCGACGCTCACCTCCACGCGCGTGGGGTAGACGTTCACCGCGCCGCTGTTGCCGCGCACGATGGTAGGCGAGAACGCCGGCCCGTACAGGGGTTCGACCATGTCGGCGAGCCCGGGGTCGCGCGCGCCGAGGTCCCGCAGCGCCTGGCGGGCGTGCGCGGGGTCGCGCAGGCGCGCGCGCAGGTCGGGGTCGTCGACGAGGAACTCGACGAGGTCGGCGGACGACCCGTCCACGACGATCGGCAGCTCGAAGGCGGCCAGCGCCTCGACGACGTGCGCGGCGCCGACCACGGCGTTGTGGCCGCGCAGCGGCACCGAGGCGTGCCCGCCGTCGCCGCTCACGACGATGCGGAACTGGGCGGTGCCCTTCTCACCCGTCTCGAGCACGTA
>CAIXSE010000552.1 GCA_903921965.1 uncultured Thermoleophilia bacterium
AGAGGTAGTCGCCCTTCTCCATGTTGCACCAGAACCAGTTGAGCTGGTACGGGGTGACGTCGTCCAGCTCCCAGTCGATGTGGGTCCAGACGTGGTCGTCCTGCCAGACGGTGCTCTTCATGTCTTCCGGTTCCTTTCGCTCAGCTCGCGTCACGAGCCGGGCGCGCCGCCTCCAGCGGCTCGACCAGCTCGACGAGGTTCCCCGTGTTGTCGCGCACGAAGAGGACCTTGACGCCCTCGTGCACGCGCACGTCCCACACGATGTCCGCGCCCAGGGCCCGCAGGCGCTCCCGCCACGCCTCGATGCCGCTCACGCGGTAGGCCAGGTGCTTGACGCCGTGCGTGCGCAGGTCGCTCGACGGCTCGCGGCGCGCGGGCGGCAGCGGCGCCGCGCCGGGCAGCTCGAACAGCTCCACGCGGAAGCCGTCCTGTTCGAGCATCGCGACCCGGCCGTCGTCCTCGGGGACGGCGACGACGGCCTCCAGGCGGAAGCCCAGCACGCGCTCGTACCAGGCGACGGACTCCTCCAGGTCGGCCACGCTGATGCCGACGTGGTGCGGCCCCACCGGCGACGGCGGCGGGACCGGACCGTCGCCGGCCGGACCCGGGCCGGCATGACCCTCGGCGGGCACCCGCGCGCCCGTCAGGCCCCGACCCCGGCCCCGACGCCGCGGCCGATCGCGAACGCCTTGAGGTTCACGTCGATCGTCTTCGGCGGCACCGAGCGACGGATGATGTCCACCATCGTCTCCGGTTGGAACGGGAGGGCACTCGCCATGGCGCCGAGCATGACCACGTTGGCGGCCTTGAACGTGCCGGCCTCGGCGGCCAGCGCGCTCGCGTCGAGGGCGCGCGTGTTGGGCCACGCCTCGAGGATGCGCGCGGGCAGGTCCGCCGGGTACTCGGCGGCGCCCGACGACACCGTGCTCGGGTTCACGCGCGTCTGGTTGTACACCAGCAGCCCGCCCTCCTTGAGCCAGTGGATGTAGCGCATGGCCTCCACCGACTCGAACGCGAGCAGCACGTCGGCCGTGCCGGGCGTGATCAGCGAGTTGTGGACGGTGTCGCCGAAGCGCAGGTGGCTCGTGACGCAGCCGCCACGCTGGGCCATCCCGTGGACCTCGCTCTGCTTGACGTCGTAGCCCTCGGCGAGGGCCGAGCGGCTGAGCACGTAGCTGGCCAGCACCACGCCCTGGCCACCGACCCCGGAGATGAGGATGTTGAACGTCGGGCGGCTCATCGGGCCTCCTCCCCATCCCTGGACCCGGGCGCCTTGATCGCCTCGTAGGTGCACAGCTGCGAGCACACGCTGCAGCCGCTGCAGGCGACGGGGTCGATCTGGACCTTGCGTTCGCCGGCGTCGTCGACGTACAGGCTCAGCGCGGTGCAGCCTGCGCGCAGGCAGGCCTTGCAGCCGGTGCAGTCGTCCGGGTCCACGCGGTAGGCCTCGCGCTTGATCCTGTACTCGAGCACGCACGGCGACGTGGCGATGACGACGACGGGGCCCTCGGTCGCGATGGCGTCTTTGAGGACGGCCTGCGTCTGCGCCACGTCGAGCGGCTCGATCACCCTGATGTCGTCGATCCCCAAGGCGCGCACGAGGGCGGGGATGTCCACCTCGGGAGCAGCCTGGCCCATGAGCGACGTGCCCATGCCGGGGTTCTCCTGGCCGCCGGTCATGGCGGTCGTGCGGTTGTCGAGGATGATGGTGACCACGTTGCTCCTGTTGTAGGCCACATCGAGGAGCGACGTGATACCCGAGTGGAAGAAGGTGCTGTCGCCGATGATGGCCACGGGCCGGTTCTTGCGGTCGGCGGCCGGGTCGAGCACCTTGGCCATGCCGTGCGCCATGCTGATGCCGGCGCCCATGCACGTGCTGCAGTGCATGGCGTCGAACGGCGCCAGGCCGCCGATGCTGTAGCAGCCGATGTCGCCGCTCACGAAGGCGCGCAGCTTGCGCAGCGCCACGAACACGCCGCGGTGCGCGCAGCCGGGGCACAGGGTCGGCGGCCGGTCGGGAAGGTCGTCGGCGACCGGCTCGACGGCGAGCAGCAGGCCCTCGTCGACGCCGGGCACGCCGGCCTCGCTCAGCGCGCGCGCCACGAGGCCGGGGTTCAGCTCGCCGGTGAGCGGCAGCAGGTCCTTGCCGCCGTTGACCGTCACGCCCTGCAGGCGGATGAGCTCCTCCAGGAAGGGGTCGAGCTCCTCGACGACGTACAGCTTCTCGACCTTCGCGCGGAAGTCGGCGATCAGGCCGGCAGGCAGCGGGTAGGTCATCCCGAGCTTCAGGAAGCTGGCCTCGGGGAACGCCTCGCGGGCGTAGCCGTAGGCGGCGCCGGACGAGACGATGCCCACGCGCGCGTCGCCCATCTCGACCTGATTGAGCTCGGTGGTCTCGGCGAACGCCGCGAGGTCGAGCAGGCGCTGCTCGACGAACGTGTGCCGGCGTCTGGCGTTGTGCGGCATCATGATGTGCTTCGCGGGGTCGCGATCGAGCACCAGCAACGGCTCGTCGTGGGCCTCGCGCTCGCCGAGCCGCACGACGCCCTGCGAGTGCGAGGTGCGCGTCGTCGTGCGGAAGAGCACCGGCGCGTCGAAGCGCTCGCTGAGCTCGTAGGCGGCCTTGAGGAAGCGGCGCCCCTCGTCGGCGTCGCTCGGCTCGATCATGGGCACCTTCGCGAACTTCGCGTAGTTGCGGTTGTCCTGCTCGTCCTGCGAGCTGTGCATGTCGGGATCGTCGGCCGAGACGATGACGAGGCCGCCGGTCACGCCCACGTGCGAGGCCGAGAAGAAGGGGTCGGCGGCCACGTTGAGACCCACGTGCTTCTGGCAGGCGAGGGCACGGGCCCCGGCCATGGAGGCGCCGATGGCGGCTTCCACCGCGACCTTCTCGTTGGGCGCCCACTCGGCGTACACGTCGTCGTAGCCGGAGAGCGACTCGAGGATCTCGGTGCTCGGCGTGCCCGGGTAGGCCGAGGCGAAGCGCACGCCGGCCTCCCAGGCGCCGCGCGCGATGGCCTCGTTGCCGGACATGATCTCGAGCTGCGGAGCGTCCGCCTGGGCCTCCGCGGCGGTCACGTCGGTGGTGCTCATGCGTGGTCCTTCGTTCGCAGGTTGGTGCCGTGGGCCTCACGCCAGGCGCCGTAGGTCGCCATGCGCTCGAGGACGAGCGCGGCGTTGCGCGGCGTGCCGACCACGACGGGAGTGTACAGGTGGTCGCCGGGGTGGAGCGCCCGGCGGACGGGCAGGTCGGGGACGTTGAGGATCGGCTTGCCGGTCTCCTCGATGAGGTCGGCGACGAGGTCCAGGTAGTCCCGCTCCCACGGGCTGAAGTCATCGTAGTCGCCGCCGGCGCTCTGGTCGCGGACCTCGTCGCCGGTGTTGGGCACGCCGAGGACGGAGAGCACGACGACGGCGTCGAAGGCCGGGCTCTCGGCGACGGCCCTGAGGACGCGGTGGGCGACGTCGCCGCCGGCCATCGCGACCATGTCGAGCGGGTTCCGGCGGCTCCAGAACGGTGGCAGGACGCCGTCGATCTCGGCGCACAGGTCGTCGGGCAGCTCCGGCAGCACGAGCCCGTGCCGCGCCATCTCGTCGGTGGCGAGCACGCCGGCGCCGCCGCCGTTGGTGACGACGGCGACGCGGCGGCCAGCGGGCAGGGGCAGGTGCGCGAGGCAGGTCGTCAGGTCGAGCGCCTCCTGCACCGAGGTGCAGGTGACGAGACCCGTCTGGCGGGCCGCGGCCTCGTAGACGGCGGCCGAGCCCGCCATGGCGCCGGTGTGCGAAGCGGCGGCCTTGCCGCCGAGGTCGGTGAGGCCGCCGCGCAGCACGACGACCGGCTTCTTGCGGCTGGTCTCGTCGGCGACCTCGAGCAGGCGGCGTCCGTCTTCGATGCCCTCGAGGTACGTGAGGATGGACGCCGTCTCGGGGTCGTCCCCGAGGTACTCGACCACGTCCACGGCGCTCACCTGCGCCTCGTTGCCCACGCCGATGAAGCAGCGCACGCCGACGTCGCGGCGGTCGGCGAGCGTGGTGAGCTGCACGCCGAGGTTGCCCGACTGCGACACGATGCCGAGCTTGCCTGGACGCGGGTGCAGGGCGATGAAGCCCGTCGCGTGCAGCCGCGTGGCGTTGGCGATGAGGCCCATGCAGTTGGGGCCGATGAGCGTGACGCCGGCCTCGCCGGCGAGCCGCTCGAGGTCGCGCTCGGCCTGCTCGCCGGCCTCGCCGGTCTCGCCGAACCCCGCGGCGATGGCGACGGCGCAGCGCACGCCGCGGCGGCCGCACTCCCCGATCATCTGCGGCACGCGGTCGGCGCCCACGGCGAGCAGCGCCGTGTCGGGCGGCTCTGGCGTGTCGGCCAGACTCGCGTACACCGGCAGGCCGAAGAACTCGCCGCCCTTCGGGTGGATCGGGTAGATGGGCCCCTCGAAGCCGCCGGCCAGGATGTTCTTGAGGGCCGACCCGCCCCACTTCACGACCTGGTCGGAGGCGCCGACGATGGCCACCGACTTCGGCGCCAGTACCGCTTCGATGTCGGGTCTGAACGCACTGCGCTCCGGCGCCTGCGGCGCCTCCGCGCCGCCGAGCACGATGAGCGCGTCGGCGGCCACCGGCGAGTCGCCGGCGATGAGCAACGGGTTCACGTCGATCTCGGCGATGCGCGGCTGTTCGGCGGCCAGGCGGGCGACCGCCTGGAAGACCGCGACGAGCTTGTCGCGGTCGACGGCCTTCTGCCCGCGGAACGGGCCGAGCAGCGCCTTCGCCTTGATGAGGCCGAGAAGTGCCGCGACATCGTCGTCGGCGACAGGGGGGATCGCCAGGACGATGTCGCGGAACACCTCGGTCATGGTCCCGCCCAGGCCGAAGGTGACCACGGGACCGAAGGCGGCGTCGCGCTTCATGCCGATGAGGAACTCGCGGTTGCCGGCCACCATCTGCTCGACGAGGACGCCCTCCAGGGCGTCGCCGGCGCGCCCCGCGAGCGTCGCGTAGCCGGCGGCGACATCCTCGGGCGTGCGCAGGTCGAGCAGCACCAGGCCGGCCTCCGTCTTGTGCTGGATCAGGGCACCGGCGGCCTTGAGGGCGACGGGGCCGCCGAGCGAGGCCGCGAGGTCGACCGCCTCCGGCGCGGAGTGCACGACGCCGCCGGCCGGGACCGGCACGCCGTACGCCGCCAGGACCTGCTTGGCGGCAGCCTCGTCGAGCGCCGGCCGCCCCGCCTCGACCGCCTGCGCGATGAGCTCGTCTGCCAGCGCCTTCTCGTCCCGCACCTGCGTCGGCATGTGCCCTCCCCACCGGCTGTGCCGGTCGTCGTTTCCGCAATTGCATAGATGGTAGTCATTTAGCTGTTTTGCCGTCAAGTCTGCTATCATCGGCGCATCCCGACTGGAGTGAGACGGTGGAAGAGCACGGCTTCGACGACATGTCCCTGACGCCGGGTACGGCGAGCGAGAGCGCCGAGCGCTACGTGCGCGCGCTCATCTTCTGGGGCGAGCTGGGGCCCGGCGACCGGCTGCCCCCAGCGACCGAGCTGGCCGCCCGGCTGGGCATCTCGCGCGTGACGCTGCGCCTCGCGCTCAAGTCGCTGGAGAGCACCGGCTACCTCGTGACGACGCGCGGCGCGCACGGAGGCTCGCGCGTCAGCGACACCCAGACGCTCCAGCGCTGCTGGTACCAGTGGATGGCGGCGCACGCGGGCGAGCTCGACGACATCTTCGAACTGCGCACGACCGTGGAGAGCAGGCTGGCCGCCCTGGCCGCGGAGCGGCGTACGGCGGCCGACCTCGACGCCATCGAGCGCGCCCTCGACGAGGAGCGCGACAACCGCCGGCGCGCGAGCCTGTTCCAGGCCGACGCCGGCATCCATCGCAGCATCGCCCGCGCGGCCCACAGCCCGCGTCTGGCGCTCGCCATGAACGCGGTGCGCGCCGACCTCTTCCTGCCGGTCGACCAGGAGCTGCTCGACAGTACCGAGGACGAGGTGTTCGCCACGCACGAGCAGATCGTGGCGGCGATCCGTGACCGCGACGCCGAAGCAGCCTCGGCCGCGGCGGCCGCGCACGTCGAGCGCGTGCGTCAGCTCGTGGCCCGCGCCCTCGAGGCCTCCGGCCTCGCCGCGCGGGCCTGACTCAGCTCCGGACGCCCGCGCTGCGTGGGTGACCTCAGCCGCGGCCAGCACTGGTCCACCCACGGTCCGCCCGGCGACTCCCGGCAGGCCACGTCCCCCGGCACAGCCAGACTGACGGACGAGCCACCCCGCGAGGAGCGCGACCGCGCGGCGGAGATCGGTCCGCGATCACCGCGACGGCGCGATCGTCAACCTGCGGACGGCATCGTCACTCTTCCTGGCGCGGACAACGCAGGCGTAGGCTCGCGCTACCTTCCCTGCACGCCGGCCTCAGGGCAGCCCGCACGGGCCGCACGAGCCACCCGTGGTTGCTTGTCCCGCGTCAACTGTTGAGTTAACATGCGCGTAGCCGTGATCACAAGCAGCTCATGGATCGTCGTCGCCACCATCGACGATCGCGGTCGCTGTGCCGTCAGGGATGAACTGGACCTCATCGTGCTCGACGATCGAGACGCACACGCGCAGATCATCGCCGTCCTTGGTCGCGTCGCCGTCACGGGCCCGCCGAAGGATGAACGCAGGTCACGACACCTGGATGACGGGATCTTCGAACTCAAGACTCCCCGCAGGTCCCGGCTGATCTACTTCTTCGGCCCGCGGCGGACGATGGTGTGTACAGACATCTGCAAGAAGCCTGGGCCGACTGAGTTGCGCCGGCTCATCCGGCGGGCGCGAGACTTCCGTGAGACCTACTTGGCCGCCTCCGCCGGCGGCGACATCGTCATCGAGATCGGAGGGTGATGTCACCCACGTTCGAAGAGCACACGGCTCTGGCGCAGCAGCAGCCGGCGTACTGGAGCCACCTCATGACGCTCGAGCTCATCGACGCGCTTGCGGCCCAGATGGACGCGCAGGGCGTGAGCGGCGCAGAGCTTGCCCATCGCATGGGCACCTCGCGAGCGTGGGTCTCGCGGGTGCTCGCCGGAGAGTGCAACCTCACGGCCGCGACCATGAGCAAGCTCGCCTTCGCGCTGGGGATGCGGGTCACGACGCAGATGGTGCCGATCGGTGATGCCGCCACCCGTGCGGGAAGCGGAGGGTCTGGCACACCGGCGTAGACCGGCCGGCCCGGCGCCCCCTCCCCCGCACGCTCCGGAGGACGCCGTCCTCACTCCGTTCGACGTAGCCGGGCAGGCAAGCGCCGGCGACGCGAAGCGAGTGAGGGCGCAGGAAGCTCTGTCAGTCCGCAGCGTCGAGCTGTGCCATCAGCCCTTCGCACTCGCCCCGAAGGATCTGCATGTCGATCTTCACGAGTCCCCACACCAACTCGTCGTCAACAGTCGGATACTCGTGGGTGAGGCGATTCCTCAGGTCCACGATCCGCCGCGCGCCCGTGATCGAAGTGAAGATGTCCGGCGCCTTGCGCGAGAGCGCTAGTACTGCTTCGCCGATGATCGTGAGCTCTCGCTCGACCGCTGAGCGCACCAGCCGGCTCCCGAGGTAGTCGTCCACGTCCATTCCGGAGACGGCCGAATCGATCGCGTCGCAACACTCCAGGATGTCGGCGAGATAGGCGCGCGTCTCACGCTGCATAGAGTTGCCGCTTCGTGCGCTCGACGTCCTCGCGGATGTAGCGGTTCTTGAGCGCGCCGACCATCACGAGGTCGACCTCGGCACCGAGGATGGTTCGCAGCTCATCAAGCAGGCCGAAGTACGCATCGGGCTTTTCCAGCGGAGACATCGATCCGAAGTCGACGAGGAAGTCGATGTCGCTGCGCCCGGGCTCGAAGTCGTCGCGGAGCACGGAGCCGAACACGTCGAGGCGCACGACCTGGAATCGCACGCATGCCCCTCGGATCGCACCCAGCCTGTCTTCGAGCACCGCAACCATGAGGTACCTCCGGCGACATCGTACCTGCTCGGCGCGCGACCGCGCCATCACGATACCCGCGCCCGAGGAGCCCACGACGCCAGCGGCCGGCCGCCCCTTCGGACCGCCGGCCGCTGGCGCCGTTCGTCTGCCGCGTCCGCCGCGCGCCCGCGCGCGGCGTCCGTCAGCTCACACCTTCGCCAGCACCACCTCGCCGAGATCGACGTCGGCGTGCGTCGTGACCTGGCAGGACACGGTCTCGTAGCCGTCGGCGGCGACCGTCAGCGTGTACGTGGCGCCGTTCGGCAGCGGCTCGAAGACGAAGTCGCCGTAGGTGCCCGAGACGAGTTCGCGGCTCTCACCGTCACCCACGAGGGTGACCTTCACGCCGGTGGCGCACACGTCGGCGCCCTCGAAGACGACCTCGCCGGCGACCATGCGCCCCGGCAAGCCGTGGTAACACACGTGCGGCCCGGTCTCGTACTCGGAGTGGAACACCTCGCCCGAGACCTCCGCCAGCCGCTGTGAGACCTCGGACCGCGGGTCGTCCAGGTCGCCGAACGTCATGGCGCCGGTCGGGCAGCTCTCCACGCAGCGCGGCACCTTCTCGCCCTCGTCCAGCCGCTGGGCGCAGAAGTTGCACTTCTGCGGCAGCTGCAGCTCCTCGTTCCAGAACACGACCCGGTACGGGCAGGCATTCACCAGCTGCTTCTGGCCGACGGCTTTGTCGGGATCGAACATCACGATGCCGTCGGCGCGCCGGTACACCGCGCCGTCGGTGGCCGCCGCCTCGCACGGCGCGTTCTCGCAGTGCTGGCAGGGCACGGCGATGTAGTCGAGGCGCGGCCGCGGGTACGAGCCGCGCTCGACCTCCTTCACCTGCAGCCAGAACTGGCCGTGCGCGGGCTGGGCCTTCGAGTAGCCCGGGTAGTCGTTGCCGAAGTGCTCGTCACGGCAGGCGAGGAAGCAGTTGTGGCAGCCGCTGCACCTGGTGACGTCGATGAGCAGTCCCAGACGGGTCATCGCTCAGCCCTCCCACTTCTCGACGTCGATGAGGCACGAATTGGGCGTCATGCCGGGGGCGTGCTTGCTGAGCATGCGCGAGGACGTGAGGATGCTCACGCAGCCGCCCTTGTCGGTCGCCGTGGACTTGCCGGGCTCGAGCGGGTCGTACTTGGCCGACGAGGCGTAGCTGTGGACGATGCCCGGCTTGATGCGCCCGGTGACGACCGCGCAACAGAGCACGGAGCCGCGGTCGTTGTACAGGCGCACGATGTCGCCGTTGCGGATGCCGCGCAGGCCGGCGTCGACCGGGTTGATGCGCGCCGGCCACCAGGCGTAGCCGTCCTTCTTGATGCGGTGCACCGGGATGTCGTCGAGCCAGTCGGTGTGCTTGTCGTAGTGGCAGTGGAACGAGAAGCGCGGGTGCGGCGAGACGAGCGCCAGCGGGTACTTCCCGAACAGCCCGGTGGTGTGGTGGCCCTCCCAGCTCTCGATGTAGCGCGGGCTGACGGGGCGCTCCTGGTCGTCCGGGTCGTACGACTTCAGGCTCTCGGAGGCGAACTCGATCTTGCCGCTGTAGGTGCCGAGCTCGTGCTCCTTGCCGGGGACGTTGCGCTTGGGGTTGTTCTTGTCGGGCGTGTCGCAGGCGCGCCCCTCGGCGAACCACCGCAGGCACGGCGTCGGCTTGTAGTCCTCGGGCGCGCTGATGATGTGGTAGCCCTTGGCGTCGAACTCCTCCCAGGGCAGCGTCTTCGCGAGGTCGGAGACGTCGTAGAACGCCTTGCACCAGTCGAGCTCGGTCTTGCCGCCGTCGGTGAACTCGTCGTAGAGGCCGAGCCGCTCGGCGATCGCGGCGAGGATCTGGTAGTCGGAGCGCGACTCCCAGAGCGGCTCGATGCACTTCTTCTCACGCACGATCACCCGGTAGTTGTTGCCCGAGTGCGAGTTGGTGGTGTAGCCGTTGCAGGCCGCGAACTCGCCGAGGTCGTCGCGCTCGAAGTTGGTGCAGGCCGGCAGGATCACGTCGGCCATGCGCGTCTCGCTGTTGAACCAGATGTCCTGGTTCACGACGAACTCGAGCTTGGGACTCTGGTACATGCGCACCCACTTGGTGGTGTCGCTCATGGTGCCCATGAACGAGCCGCCGTAGCGGTACCACAGCTTGATCTCGGAGCAGCCCTCGGCCGGGTACTCGAAGTGCTCGAACTGCTGCTCCATCGACTGGCCGCAGAAGCCGGCGCCGTCCCAGGCGACGTGCCCGTCGAGGATGGCGTCGGGCACCGTGAGGCGGTACAGCCGTTGCTTCGTCGGGTTCACCGGGATGTGGCCGGCTGCCAGCGACGAGTGCGACATGCGGCCCATGGGCTCGGCGTAGGCCGGGAACCAGGTGTCGAACTCGGCCGGCGCGCCCATGCTGACGCCGCCGATGGTGACGCCCGGCTTGCCGAGGCCCTGCATGGCCTGCAGCAGCACCATCATGCGCGCCCACTCGGTGCCGTAGGCGGTGCGGCAGGCGCTGCCCTCGCCGCCGCGGGCGCCGGCCGCGAGGGTCGTCGTCTTCGCGGCCCACTGCCGCGCCAGCGTGCGGATCACGCGCGCCTCGACGTCGCACTCCGCGGCGGCCCACTCCGGCGTCTTCGGCACGCCGTCGGTCTCGCCGAGCACGTACGGCTTCCACTCGTCGAACCCGATGGTGCGCGTCTCGACGTACTCCTTGTCGTAGGTGCCCTCGGTGATCCACACGTAGGCGATGGCCATGGCCAGCGCCGTGTCGGTGCCCATGCGCGGCGCGATCCACTTGGCCTCGCTGAAGATCGCGTTGGTGTAGTTGTGGAAGGGGTCGATGAACACGACCTCGACGCCCTTCTCCTTGAGCCAGGTGCGCCAGATGGCCGACTCCTGGCCCGAGTACGTGCCGCGCGTGGTGTCGGGGTCGTTGGACCACATCACGATCATCTCGGCGTTCTGCATGACGTCGGCGAGGTTGTCGAACGGCTCCGGCATCCCGAGGCGCCAGTAGAAGCCGTAGGTGTGCGTGGCGCCCCAGTGCCACCCCTCCCAGCTGTCGGGGTTGTCGAACACCGGGGTGGCCTGCAGGCAGTTCATGAAGCGCATGAAGGGGCCCATCTTGTAGCCGACGATGCCCCAGTTGTGGTGCGACGAGGTCATGCCGCTGACGGCGGAGTTGCCGTATGTGTCTCTCACGCGCGCGAGCTCGCCGGCGACCAGGTCGAGCGCCTCGTCCCAGGAGATGCGCTCGTAGGCCGACCTGCCGCGGTTCTGCGGGTTGCGCTCGCCCGCCGGGTCGAAGTCGACGCGCTTCATCGGGTACCTGATGCGCTCGTCGGAGTAGAGACGGCGCCGTTCGGCGTGCACCGTCGGCGCCAGGTTGAACTTCTTCGGCGGGGAGTACTTCCTGCCGCCCGCCTCGATCACCCAGGGCTTGAACTCGGACTCGTCGGCGACCAGCGGGCGCACCCGGGTCACGACGCCGTCGGTGACGTACACGGTCACGGGACCGTTGTTCGTCAGGTTGGTGAACACCTGCTCAGCCATCC
>CAIXSE010000553.1 GCA_903921965.1 uncultured Thermoleophilia bacterium
CGTCGGCGGTCGCGAGGATGACCCCGCCGTCGCCGACGGCCCAGCCGTGGTACCTGTCCACGAACGTCACGGCGTTGAGGCCCGTGCCCGCGGCGGCGGCCTGCCGCCAGGTGGCACCGCCGTCGGCGGTCGAGAGGATGATGCTGGTAGTGGTCTCGCCGCTCGCGGCCGGCGCCGCAGTGCCGACCGCCCAGCCGTGCGTCGTGTCGACGAAGCTCAGGCCGTGCAGCGCGGCCGAGGTGCCGGAGGTCTGGGGCGCCCACGTCACACCGCCGTCGGCGGTGTGCATGATGGCGCCGTCCGCCCCGGCCGCCCAGCCCTCGCTGCCGGCAAGCGCCACGGCGCGGAGCGGGGAGAGGTGCGGGACCGGAGTCTGCCACGTCCAGCCGCTGCCGGCGACGGGGGAGGCGGATGCAGCCGCCGGAAGAAGAAGCAGAGCCGCCGCGGCACCGAGCACCAGCACAGCCCGCAGTCCAGTCCACACCCGTCCCATACCGAACCCCCTGATCGCCGGCAGACGCCGCTCATTCCTCCGTGCGCGCAGCATACAACGCGGCAGGCGCGCTGGATTCCCCGGCCCTGTGCTCCGCGCTCCCGCGAACTGGGGGACGCTGTCCCATACGGAGCGGGAACCCGCGCGTCGATGTCACAGGTGAGGAGAGAGAGGTCTCGCCGCCGGTGCCGCTTCGGCCGGGCGGCAGAGCAGCACGAGGAGGTCGCCGTGAAGAAGCTCGCACTGGCCGTCATGATCGCGTGCCTCGCGCTGACGCTGACCACCGGCGTCGCCCTGGGCGCCGCGAAGAAGCCCGCGGCCGCGTTCCCCAACGGCGCGAAGATCACCGTGACCGCCGTGCCGCCCTTCTTCTACACGTTCTCGTGGACGGCCGCGACGGGCACGTTCGACTCCTACCGGCTCGACCTCGTGAAGACGACCGCCCCCGCCGGCCCCGGCAGCATCAACGTCGGTCTGGCGACGAAGTACACCGTAGAGACGGTGGCCGGCGAGGGCTATCTGTACTGCCCGCCGGGCGACTACAAGGTGACCGTGAACGCGATGGGCGGATCCACGGTCCTTGCCAGCCTGGCGATCAAGGGGACGGTCAAGCTCAAGTAGGGGTGGCCGGGCCGGCGCCGGGTGCTCGCACCCTTCTTCCCGGCGCCGGCGGCACCCCTTGGACGAGGCCCGCGCGGACGGCGTGTGACCGGAGAAGGTCCGCCCGCGCGGGCCTCCGGCTGTCCCGGCGGCTGTCGCACGGCGTCCCCGGCGCCGGCCCTCCCGGCACTTCCCGCCCGGCACACGAGGAGTAGACTCGCGTCACACACTCCCCGGGGGGCCGGGGCCGACGAAGGGAGACCTGATGGCCGACCGTCGCGTCAAGCAGCTCCGCGCGTTCATCGAACCGTTCCGTGTCCCGCCCGGCAAGAAGGTCGTCCTGTCGCGGGACTTCGACCCCTCGTACAAGGCCGACTTCCTCGACAAGGAAGAGGGCGAAGAGCTCCTGCAGCAGGGCGTCGAGCAGCTCAGCGAGTTCCAGGCCCGCCTCGCGGCACAGGACACGTACTCGGTCCTGATGTGCCTGCAGGCGCTCGACGCCGCCGGCAAGGACGGGACGATCCGTCACGTCATGAGCGGCGTGAACCCCCAGGGCGTCGAGGTGCACGGGTTCAAGGTCCCGTCGGCCGAGGAGCTCGACCACGACTACCTCTGGCGCTACCAGAAGGCGCTGCCGCAGCGCGGCAACATCGGCATCTTCAACCGTTCCCACTACGAAGAGGTGCTCGTCGTCCGCGTGCACGAAGCGATCCTCGCCAACGAGAAGCTGCCCAAGGCGTCCCGCACGGCCGGCATCTGGGGCCGCCGCTACCGCGCCATCAACGACTGGGAGCGCCACCTCGCCGAGAACGGCTACAAGATCGTCAAGCTGTTCCTCAACCTCAGCAACGAGGAGCAGCGCCGGCGCTTCCTCTCGCGCATCGACGAGCCCGACAAGAACTGGAAGTTCTCGGCCGGCGATGCCCGGGAGCGCCGGTATTGGGACGCGTACCAGAAGGCGTTCAGCGAGATGCTCTCCGCGACCAGCACCGAGTGGGCGCCGTGGTACGTCATCCCCGCCGACCACAAGTGGTTCGCGCGCATCGCCGCGGCCGCGGTCCTCATCGAGACCCTCATGACGATCGACCCGCAGTACCCGGTGCTCACTCCGGAGGCCCTGGACGAGCTGCAGCAGGTCAAGAAGGAGCTCGAGGCCGAGGCGCCCGACGGGGTCGCCGCCGACCCGGTCGAGGAAGAGCTGGACAAGAAGGCCGCCCGCGAGGCGAAGGACAAGGAAGACGCGGCCGGCGACGACGACCCTCCGGCGAAGCACAAGAAGGACAAGAAGGGCGGCAAGAAGCGCAAGAAGTGACGGCCGCGCTCCGCTGAAGGTGCGGGCGGGCCCGCCCGCACCGCGACGCACGAGGGCGGCGGGGCCTCCCGGCCCCGCCGCCCTCGTGCCGCTTCGCCTCCGGGCCCGGGTACCCGGGCCCCTCGTCACTTCACGATCAGGGCCTTGGGCGCCGCGCTCGCCTGCACGTCACCGGTGTAGTCGACGCAGGCCGCCCGCCACGTGTACCTGCCGGGCTGCAGCTTGACCTTGGCGCTGACGGAGGCCGCCTGCTCGGGCACCTGCCAACCGGCGTCGATGATCGCCTTGACGTGCTGCCTCGCGTCCCGGATCTCGATCTTGACCTGCACCCGCGGCACGCCCGGGTCGATGACGCGGAAGCGGAAGGTGGCCTTGACCCCGCGGCGCACCGTGACGGCGTTGAGGGCGTACGTGTCGGGCAGGCCGGCCGGGACCAGGGCGGGACCGCCGGCATCGGAGGTCCGCAGCACGAGACCGAACTGGTACGCGACCCACGCCTGCTGCGCACCGGTCGCCGTCACCGCGGCGGTCAGCGCGCCGGTACCGCTGTCCTGCTGCGCCCAGCTCTCGCCGCCGTCGGTGGTGTGCAGCACGACGCCCCAGCTGCTATACCCCTTCCCCGCCGGGAAGATCGAGCCGGTCACCCAGCCGTTCTGCGTGTCGCTGAAGTGGATGTCCCAGAGCTGCGCCTGGGAGATCACGGTGAGCCGCTCCTTGTCCCAGGTCGCGCCGCCGTCGGTGGTGTGGAAGACCGTCTGGTCCTCACCCACGACCCAGCCCTCGGTGGCGCTCACGAAGCTGCAGTCGGTGACCACCATGTCGCTGTCGGGTGAGACGTCCTTCCACGTGGCGCCGCCGTCGGTCGTGGCGTAGCAGCGCCCGCCGTAGAACTCCTCGTTGCCCTGGCCGCCGCAGACCCAGCCGTGGGTCGCGTCCACGAAGCTGAGGCCGCTGAGCAGGACGTCGCTCGCGCCGGCGGCGGTGCGCGTCCAGTGCGCGCCGCCGTCGGTGGTCGAGTACACCGCACCGTCGTCGCCGGTGATGTAACCGGTGGCGGCCGTCGGGAACTGCACGCTCTCGAGCGCCGTGGTCGCCGTGAAGGCCGTCCTGGTCCACGTCTGGCCGCCGTCGGTGCTCGTCAGCAGCAGCGGTTCCTGCTTGTCGTTGCTGTAGTCGCCGCCCACGGCCCACGCGTGCTGCGCGTCGCTGAACGCGACGCCCGAGAGCTGGCCGAAGAGCTCGACCGGGGAGCCGCCGGTCCACGTGGCGCCGCCGTCGGTGGTGCGGTAGAGCGTCGGGACGAGCGGGGCCTTGCCCTCGTCGATGTCCACGCTGCCGCACAGGAGCCCGGTCCCGCCCGGCAGCATGCAGATGTCGGTGGACGAGTAGTTCGGCCCTTTCTCCGGCGCGTACGACGCCTGCCAGCCGCCGCCGCTCGCCAGGGCCGCTCCCGCGGCCGCCGCGGCCACGAGCAGCAGTGCCGCCAGTATCGTCAGGATCTGGGCTCGCCTCATGGGTCCCTCCTCCCGCGCGCGGCGCGGCTCCGTGTGCCGGCCGCGCGAGGCCCGCCACCCGCCCCGCGCGGCCGCTCTGTCACCTCCGTCGGCTGCGGCGGCGCCATTCTTGAGAGGGCGCCGTGGCGCCGCGCCGCGGCATCCCCTATTCCATGCGCATGTGTTATCCTGTATTTCACGAATTTGCATTGAAATGATGGGTGGCGTGGCGCGCCCCCACTCGACCGACCCACGAGGAGACCCGATGACCCAGCCCGAGACCGTCGCGACCATGCTCGCCGAGCTCGGCGACGCCCCCGCCGAGGCCGTCCTCGCCGACGCCGTCGCCCGCTTCCCCGGCTGCGTCGCCTTCGCCTCGTCGCTCGGCGCCGAGGACCAGGTGCTCACGCACATGATCGCCGAGGCCGGCCTCGACATCCCGATCTTCACGCTCGACACAGGACGCCTCTTCCCCGAGACCTACGACCTCATCGACCGCACCGCCAGGCACTACGGCCTGCGGATCAGCACCTTCTTCCCGGCCGCCGCCGAGGTCGAGAAGATGGTCGACAAGGACGGCGTGAACCTGTTCCGCGACAGCATCGAGGCGCGCCACCGCTGCTGCGAAGTGCGCAAGATCATGCCCCTGCGCCGCGCCCAGCTCGAGCTCGACGCCTGGATCTGCGGGCTCCGCAGCGGCCAGGGCATGACGCGACAGAAGGTCGACATCGCCGAGTGGGACCAGCTCGCCGACATGGTGAAGATCAACCCGCTGGCCGCGTGGGACGAGGCCCGTGTGTGGGAGTACATCCACGCCCACGACGTGCCCTACAACCCGCTGCACGACCAGGGCTACCCGAGCATCGGCTGCGCGCCGTGCACGCGCGCCGTGGCCGAGGGCGAGGACTGGCGCGCCGGCCGTTGGTGGTGGGAGCTGCCCGAGCACCGCGAGTGCGGCCTGCACGACCGCGCGGCGCGCATCCCCGGGAGCGCGGCCGACTCGGCCGCGCGCGTCTGAGGAGGCCGCCGGTGAACCAGCTCGACACCCTGGAGGCCAAGAGCGTCCACATCCTGCGCGAGGCGTACCGCAGCCTCGGCAACGTGTGCATGCTCTGGTCGATCGGCAAAGACAGCACGGTGCTCCTGCACCTGGCGCGCAAGGCGTTCTTCGGCCACGTGCCCATCCCCCTCGTGCACATCGACACGGCCTACAAGATGCCGGAGATGATCGAGTACCGCGACCGCCTGGCGCTGGAGTGGCGCCTCAACCTCGTCGTCGGGCAGAACCGCACGGCGCTGGCCGAGAAGGCCACTTTCCCCGACGGCAACGTCGACCGCATCCAGTGCTGCCGCAACCTCAAGACGCTGGCCCTGAAGCACACGCTCTCCGGCGAGTGGACGCGGCGGCGCATGGACCACACCCTCGGCCGCCTCGTGGACGACGAGGACCACACGCCGTACACGGGAGTCATCGTCGGCGTGCGCGCGGACGAAGAGGGCTCGCGTTCCAAGGAGCGGTACTTCTCCCCCCGGGACGTCGAGAACGACTGGAACGTCGACGACCAGCCGCCGGAGCTCTGGCGCTACTTCAAGACCGACTTCGAGCCGGGCACGCACGTGCGCGTGCACCCTCTGCTCGACTGGACCGAGCTCAACGTCTGGGAGTACATCGAGCGCGAGAGCATCCCCGTGACCTCGCTGTACTTCGACGACGGCACCGGCCACCGCTGCCGTTCGCTGGGCTGCTGGCCGTGCACCACACCGGTCGAGTCCTCGGCGACCGACGTGGCCGAGATCATCGAGGAGCTGCGCACCGGCAAGTTCAGCAACATCGCCGAGCGCAGCGGCCGCGCCCAGGACAAGGACGACGGCGGCGGCCTCGAGTCGCTGCGCCGCGGGGGGTACATGTGAGCGGTGACACGACAGAGCACCGCTCCACGCCCCGCCTACGGAGGGAATCGATGCCGGCCGACGACACGCGCACAGCCGCGGCCCCGAGCTGCCGGCCGCCGCAGAACGACCCGCGCGGCGGCGTCTCCGCCTTCGACCTCGAGCGGCTCGACATCGTCGCCGTCGGCCACGTCGACCACGGCAAGAGCACCGTCATCGGCCGCCTCATGGCCGACACCGGCTCGCTGCCCGACGGCAAGCTCGACGCCGTGCGCGCCATGTGCGCCACCAACGCGCGGCCCTTCGAGTACGCGTTCCTGCTCGACGCCCTGAAGAACGAGCAGGCGCAGGGCATCACCATCGACACGGCGCGCTGCTTCTTCACCACCCCGCGCCGCCACTACATCATCCACGACGCCCCCGGCCACGTGGAGTTCCTCAAGAACATGATCACGGGGGCGTCGCGGGCGCAGGCCGCGCTGCTCGTCATCGACGCGCACGAGGGCGTCAGGGAGAACAGCAAGCGGCACGGCTACATCCTCAGCATGCTCGGCATCCGCCAGATCAGCGTGCTCGTCAACAAGATGGACCTGCTGGGCTGGGACCAGGCGAAGTACGACGCCGTCGTCGCCGAGTACGCCGACTTCCTCGGCCGGCTCGGCGTCCACCCGCGGAGCTTCATCCCGGTCAG
>CAIXSE010000554.1 GCA_903921965.1 uncultured Thermoleophilia bacterium
GGCAGCAGGTAGAAGCGCGCGATCTGCGCGACGGCCGCGCTGATCAGGCCGCACTCGGGCGAGCCGACGGAGGCGGCCGCGAGCCTGAGGTCCATGGCGGTGGTCGAGCTCCCGTACACCACCGCCGCACCGGGCTGCGTGAGCTGGCTCAGCGTGAGCCCGGCCAGCACCTCGGCGTTGTGCGTCACCAGCGTGCCGGCCAGCGTGACCGGCGACGAGCCGCCGGCCATGGCCATGCTGAGGATGTTGACGGCGACGCCGCCGCGGGCCGCCGTCATGATGATCTCGCAGGTGTCCTGCACCAGCTTGAGCGGGCTCACGGGACAGGTGATGAACGAGATGATGGGCCGGCGCCGCAGCGCCTCCCGGCCCCCGACGATCGCGGCCGCCATGGCGAGCAGCTTCTCCGAGAGGTAGCCGTTGCCCGAGCCCATGAAGCCGTGCTTCGACGTGTTCGTGAACCACGCCTCGGCCTGGTGGAGCGGCGCGATGTCCTGCGGCACGTCCATGGCCGTGATGGCGCGCTCGTACACGTCGACGTTGGGCAGGTAGTCGACGACCTTCGCCGTCATGCCGACGTCGGCCTTGGTCGGCACCCTGAGCTCGCCGGTGTACGGGTCCACGACCTTGACGCCCTCGCCGAAGTTGGTGAAGCCGACGCGACCCGGCTGCAGCACGATGTCGTTCTTCGGGTTCCGCCCGCACAGCGTGACCTGCGAGGGCGCTGTGCGGATGGCCTCTTCGACGAGGCGCGGGGGGATGCGCACGACGCCCTGGGCGTCGTCCACCTCGGCGCCCGCGCCGGCGAAGACCGCGCGGGCCTCCTCGTCCTCCACGAACACGCCGGTGCGGTCGAGGACCTCGAGCGTACCGGCGTGGATGTCCTGCAGGTCGTCGCCGGTGAGGACGGCGAACGTCACGCCCTCGCTGCGACGGCGGCCCGCGAACAGGTTCCGTCTCATAGAGCCCCCTCGTCGTCGGGTGGCCGGCGGCCCGGCCGTGTCAGGGGAGAAGGATGCGTTCTACCCACCTGGGTGGGCACATTCTAGTCTGGGGTCCGGGGGTGTCAAGGCAGCTGCGTTGCGCGGATGCAGGGCGGCCGGCGGCGCCTGCGGCAGCCGGCCCGCCGCCTCACCCGGACCGCGGTTGCTCCACCCCCGCCTGGACGCAGAGCTGGTCGAAACCGCTCTCGAGCAGCGTCCCGAACACGTTCATGGCGCGACCCATGTCGAAGCCCTCGGGCTGCAGCCCCGCCTGGATGCAGAGGCCGTCGATGACCGCGCAGACCAGCTCGCCGAGGCCCACGAGCGTCTCGTTCTGCTCGACGCCGGGCACGTCCCGCAACCCCAGCCACTCGAGGTTCTGCAGGTACCACCACTTGTACAGGGCCAGCATGCGCTCGCGCAGCTCGTGCTCGCGGAAGGCGTGGGGCAGGATGTCGAAGTACCCGGAGAAGTTCCCGGCCTCCACGACCATGTCGCGCATGCCGGCGACCGCCGTGTCGACGAGCTGGTCGCGGGGCACGTCGCGTGCCGTGCCGACCAGCCGCCGGCACTCGTCGTGGATGTAGGAATCGAGCACGGCGGTGACGAGCCCCGCCTTGTTGCCGAAGTTGTAGCGGATCGAAGCCTTGTTCACACCGGCCTCGGCGGCGACGTTCTCGAGGGTCATCGCCTCGTAGCCGCGCTCCACCAGGAGCTTGCGTGCGGCGGCGAGGATCTTCTGGGCGGTCTTCGGAAGCGAGGACAGCGGGTTCTCGAACGGGACGCAGACGTGACCTCTCGGCGATGCGGCGCGTTTGCGCGGGGCCCCTCTGCCGTCTGTCTCCGGTCCGTCCACCTGGCCTCCTCCCGAGGGCGAATGCCAGCAAGTATCCATTCAGGTGGGTGCACGCGCAAGGGGCGCGGCTACGAATCGCCCCGCGCCGGGTAGGCTCCGCGCCGATGGACGGCGACTGGCGCATCGAGCACGACAGCCTCGGCGAGGTCCGCGTCCCGGCGGCCCGCTACTGGGGGCCGCAGACGCAGCGCGCGCTGGAGCACTTCCCCATCGGCGTAGAGCGGTTCCGCTGGGGCCGCCCGGTCATCGCCGCGCTCGGGGTGCTCAAGCTGGCCGCGGCGCGCGCCAACGAGGAGCTGGGGCTCCTCGACCCCGCGCGCGCCGGCCTCATCGCCCGGGCGGCGACCGAGGTCGCCGAGGGCCTCTGGGACGACGAGTTCCCGCTCGTCGTCTTCCAGAC
>CAIXSE010000555.1 GCA_903921965.1 uncultured Thermoleophilia bacterium
GGGGCCGGTCCCCAAAGCACGAAGACCGGCCCGCGGGCCGGTCTCACCAGTGGCTCCCCGCCGGACGAGGGTGGCCGTCACGTGCCACCGGCGGATCGTCGCCTCCCGCGTGCAGCGCTGCACGCCTCTGGAGTCCTCTTGAGGTCCGCCTACCCGCCGGGGCGGGGGTCTACGCCGTTGCCCCCGGGGCGGAGGGCGGCGGCCGTGGAGCCGCCCCGCCGTGCTTCAGGCAGCGGCCGCGGAGCCGCCCCGCCGTGCTTCAGTCGCCGGCGCCCCGCGAGCGGTACCTCATGAGATACCGGCCGTTCGCCTCCCCGTACACCTCGAACCCCGCGCGCTCGTAGAGCCGCTTCACGGGGTTCGTCTTCAGGAGGATGAGCACGACGTCGAGCCCGAGCGACCTGGCCTCCCCGATGACCGTGTCGAGGAGCCAGGAGCCGACGCCCCGGTTCTGCATCTCGGGGACGACGTGCATTTCGTCGAGGACCACGTCACCGTCTTGACGGCGGACCGTCAGGCGGCCGATGGCGTGCTCGTCCTCGCAGACGATCCTGGTGGTCTCGAGGTCGAAGGCGTTGATCCGGTAGTAGCGCTCCCTGCTCGCTTCGTCCGTCCAGGTCGCCTCGACGTAGGGCTTCATCGTGCTGCGCGTGAGGTTGTTCACGAACCCTTCGTCGTCGGGCGTCGCCGCGCGCAGACGCAACATCGGGTGCTCCTCTCGGGCCGGCCGCCGGCGCCTGTCGGGCGCCGCCCGGCGAGGCGGGTGGACGCCTATCACTAGCATCATAATATGGCCGTGACCGGCGCGGCGCCCGTCCTGCCGCCTCCTGCATCGCGCGCGGCGCTACGCCGCCGGCTCCCCCCACGGCCTGATGCGCGCCAGTTGCTCGGCCAGCGCCTCCTCGGCGACCTCGGTGTCGTAGGCCGCCTGGGCGCGCAGCCAGTAGCCGTTCGAGAGACCGAAGAAGCGGCACAGGCGCAGGTCGGTGTCGGCGGTGATGGTGCGCCTCCCGGCGACGATCTCGCCGATGCGCTGCGCGGGCACGCCGATCTCCTTGGCGAGGCGGTACCTGGTGATACCCATGGGGAGGAGGAACTCCTCGAGCAGCAGTTCGCCGGGGGTCACGGGTCGCAGCTTCTCGTCCATCGCTCCACGCTCCTAGTGGTAGTCGACTATCTCGACGTCCTCGGCGCCGCCGGCAGTCCAGCGGAAGCAGACGCGGTACTTGTCGTTGATGCGGATGCTGTGCTGTCCGGCACGGTCGCCGGCCAGAGGCTCGAGCCGGTTGCCGGGCGGGACGCGAAGGTCGTCCAGCCGTCCCGCGATCTCCAGCTGACGGAGCTTGCGCCGGGCGACCGCCTCGATGCTCGCGAGCCGCGGCACACGCCGGCCGCGGGCCAGGTGCTCGGTGTCCCGGTCCCGGAACGAGACAATCACGGGCGGATAGTAACGCGACGCGTTAGTAACGTCAAGCGTGATTACCGGGCGACGTTGTCACGCGAACAGACTCCGCAGCTCCCGCTCGGTGTCCGGATCCGCGCGCAGGGAGTCCAGTGCCAGGTTGACGGCCATGGTCGCGTCCGCGAGGTCGAGCAGTCGTGGATCCACCATGTACCGCTTCTCCTTGGCGAGCCAGCGGAGGAGCGGTCCGAGATGCCAGAGGGAGGACGTGCCTTCGTGGGCGGGCGCGGGGGCCGTGGAGCGGCGGCTCATGACCAGCTTCCACATGTTCTGGCGGGAACAGGAGAACATGGTCGCCAGGTCTGCGACACCGACCAGGTCGGGGGTCACCTCGACCAGCGTCGCTCCGGGGACGGCCTTGCGTACATCGGCTATCGCGCTCAGGACCGCTTCCCTCGCCGATCCAGCGGCGCGCGTGAAGTCCAAGCCGAGGCGACCCGGCCGGCCGATGCCGATCAAGGCATCGTCGCACCCGTGCCCGTAGAGCGCGTCGACGATGCGGTCGACGTCCGCCTCGGGGGACGGCAGGACGAAGCGGAGTGTGAACTCGTACTCATTCATCGTCAGGATCACCTTCCTGCCCCGCCGGACCGATGCAGCCATCGACGCGTCGCCGGATCATGTTCGCGTGGTTCTCCGGGCTTCGCGGAGTCGAGGCCACGCCCAGCCTGCAGAACTCACCGCAGCGGCACTCGGGGTTGTTGTGCGGACAGCAGAGCACCCCTCAAGGTGCGCGCTCCTGCCTCCTGCCACGACTCTCCAGCCCTTGGTCTCCGCGTGCGTTATCGAGGCTTCGATGTGCTTGTTCGGGTGTCTGCCCCGGGCCAAGCCCTCGACCTCCCTCGTCAGTGTGTCCGTGTGGTTGACATCTGTCAACCACGCAAGTGGGTCGAGCGGCGCATGACGCTGCTCGGTGCGCTCTGAGTGACCTGGGAGCCTGACGACCTCGCCGGTCAGATCGCCAGCGTATGAGCGCGCAGCGTGGCGGAACAGGATGACGAAGAGCGCCGGCGGTGGACGTTTCGACCTGAGCGGGAAGCAGCCGGCTGCGAGGGTGGAGACCGTGTGCCCGCGCGCACTCGCCACAGCGCGGGCGCCTGCGACCAAAGGCACCTGCGTGGCGCCGACGATCACGCCCGCCATCTGACGAACCCCAGGCCGCCGGTGTGGTCACGCAGAAAGTTGACATTTGCAGCAGCTTCTTGACCGCTCGTAGCCACCCGGGCATGCTCTGACCGTCCACCGCCACGGGGCATGCTCCGTGGGTCCCCTGGGGTTGCGACCCCGGGGGCCTTTCTCTTCTGGGGGTACATCGTCAACCGCACGGCTTGCCCTATCGACGGCTTCAACCCGCACTGTGCGCTCGTCGACGCCGAGCGCCAGGTCGGGCTCTACCGGCGCTGGCTGGAGCTTGACGGTCGCGTGGCTGGCCGTCTTGTACTGGTGGTAGCATGATGCTACCGTCAGTTGTGGGGGTTGCCGCGTGGTGAAGGCACGCCCAAGGTACTCGACCGAGGAAGTGGCGAGGTTGGTCGTGGGAGGCAGGATGTCGTCGGCAAGGACCGTCGTGAGCTTCCTCGCCAATCACGACTACGATGCTCGCGAGGTCTCCGCCCAGCTACTCAGTACCCTCGAGTCGCGTGGCGAGTTCATCGACTCGACCGTGCTCAGGAGCGGCGTGGTCGCCGACGAGTACCGGGTCCTCTACGACCCCGACGAGACGGAGTGGTACGTGAAGTTCTACGTGGACGACGACGAGCAGGTCGTCGTCCTGCTGTCGTGCTGGTGGGACGGCTGCGTCCACTAGCGGTCTACGCGCCGGAGAGACCATGTTCCCGAAGATGTGCCCTGAGTGCGGCGGTCGCGTCGAGGCCTCCGTCGATGCGATCGAAGTGCCGTTCCGCGGCCACCCGGTCAGCGTCTCCGGCGTGCCGCACGGCCAGTGCTCTGAGTGCGGCGAGGTCTACATCGGCGCCGCCGAGGTCGAGCAGCTGCAGAAGGCCGCCGCGAGCCAGGTGCGCGCGTCTCAGGGCCTGATGCAGCCCGAGGAGATCAGGGCGCTCCGGGTGTCGCTGGGCCTGTCGCAGGCGGCCTTCGAGGACCTCCTGGGCACCGGCGCCAAGACGGTCGTCAGGTGGGAGAAGGGCATCGTCTTCCAGAGCGCGACCGCCGACCGCCTCATGAGGCTGCTGCGCGAGATGCCGGAGCTGCGAGCCGTGCTGGAGAGCGA
>CAIXSE010000556.1 GCA_903921965.1 uncultured Thermoleophilia bacterium
CGTCAGCGAGTGCTGGAACTCCTGCACCGAGATGTTGAGCTCGTGCGCGATCTCCTCGTCGGTGGGCGCGCGCTGCAGGCGGTTCTCGAGGATGGCGCAGACCTTCTCGATCTCGCGCGCCTTGCTGCGCACCGAGCGCGGGACCCAGTCGAGCGAGCGCAACTCGTCGATGATGGAGCCCTTGATGCGCGAGATGGCGTAGGTCTCGAACTTGATCTCGCGCGACGGGTCGAAGCGCTCGAGCGCGCCGATGAGGCCGAGGAGGCCGTAGCTGATGAGGTCGGACTCCTCGATGTGCGACGGCAGGCCGTTGCTCATGCGCCCGGCCACGTACTTCACCAGCGGCGAGTAGGCCAGGATGAGGCGGTCGCGCGCCGCCTTGTCACCCTGGTATTTGTAGCGCTCCCACAGTTCGCGCACTTTGTCCTCGTCCAGCCTCGCCATGTTCAGCTCTCTGCGACGTCGTCTTCTGCGAGGATGCTCACGCCCGCGGGTGGTGCAGGTCGTAGACCCGCCGCAGATGCGCCCCGCTCACGTGCGTGTACACCTGTGTGGTAGATACCGATGCGTGCCCCAGAAGCTCCTGAATCGCCCGTAGATCGGCGCCCCTCTCCAGCATGTGCGTCGCGTAGGCGTGCCGCAACATGTGCGGTGATGCGGCGTCGATCCCTGCGCGTTCCGAGTATTTTACAACGAGCCGGCGGATGTCCGAAGTCAGGAGGGGCCGGCCGGCCCGGGAGAGCAGGAGGCGGCCCTCGTCCGCGGCCCCCGGAGAGGCCAGCCGCGGGCGCCCGCGCTCGAGGTACCGGCGCACGGCCCCGGCGGCGACGTCGCCCACGGGGACGACCCTCGTCTTGCCGCCCTTGCCGCGCACGATGAGCTGCGCCTGGGGCGCGTCCACGTCCGCGAGCAGCAGGCCGACGGCCTCCTGGCTGCGCAGGCCGCACCCGTACAGGAGCTCCAGGATCGTGCGGTCGCGCAGGGCCAGCGGGTCGGTGCCGTCGGCGGCCGCGAGCATCGCCTCGACGTCGGCGAGGCTCAGCACACGCGGCAGGCGGCGCCGGCGACGCGGCCCCGGCAGGAGCCGGGTGGGGTCGGCCGCCAGCACACCGCGCTCGTTCAAGAAGCGGCAGAGCCCGCGCAGCGTGGACAGCTTGCGGGCGAGCGTCGCCGGCGCGTACCCGCGCCGGCCGAGCTCGGCCGAGAAGGCCCGTGCCGTACGGCGGTCTATCTCGTCGACCGTCGCGCCACGACCGGCCAGCCACTCCAGGAGCTGCTGCAGGTCGGACGAGTACGAGCGCAGCGTCGCGGCGCTGGCGCCTCTCACCTTCAGGTCGCGCAGGTAGACGGAGCACCGCCCGTTCCGGTCCGCGACCGCGGCCGCGTCCTCACCGGGCACGGCGCCGTCCTCCGGCAGGCGGCCGCCGCCGGACGCGGCTGCGCCCAGCTTGGCAGCGGCGGTATCGGGCGTACGGACGTGCGGTCCGTGAGGATCGGGCAAGGGCACCCCCCCTTGAGGCGTCCTAGCATTCAACGCCGCCGGGGGGCACTCCTGCAGCGCAGCCCCTCCTCCCCCTCCGCTGCAGCCCCTTCGCCGCGGACCTCAGATGCGGCGCAACCGGTACGCCCCCGGACCGCTGAGCGCGGCCAACCCCTCCACCTCGAGCTCGGTGAGCAGCGCCGCGGCTTCAGGGACGCGCAGGCCGCAGGCGGCGGCGACGTCGTCGACCGTGGCGAGGCCGCCGTCGAGCGCGCGGAGCACCGCTCCGAGCCTGCCGTCGTCGCTGCGGACCTCCAGGAGCCGGGCCACCACCTCGGGTCCCGCGTCGCCAGCCAGCAGCTCGGGGTCGAGCTTCACACCCGTCAGGGCGGTGACGACGTCGTCGGCCGACTCGCACACCGCGGCGCCGTTCCTGAGGAGCGCGTGCGGCGCCTGCGTCTGCTTGCGGCCGGCCTCGCCGGGCACGGCGAGGACCTCGCTGCCGACGTCCTCCGCGAAGGTCGCTGTGATGCGGGAGCCGCTACGCGCGTCGCCCTCCACGACCACGACGGCCCTCGTGAGGCCGGCCATCACCCTGTTGCGCGCCGGGAACCGCCACTTGCGGGCGGGGACGCCCCACGTGAACTCCGAGACCACGAGGCCCTCCGCGAGTACATCCTTGTACAGGCGCGCGTTCGTGCGCGGGTAGAGCACGTCGGCCCCGCTCCCCAGCACCGCCACCGTGGGCAACCCCGAGCCACTGCCGGCACGGAGCGCCGCGGCCTGCGCGGCCGCGTCGACGCCGAGCGCGAGCCCGCTGACGACGACCACCCCCCGCAGCGCCAGGTCGCGGCCCAGGAGCGCGGCCATCTCGGCGCCGTAGGGCGAGGGCCCGCGCGTGCCCACAACCGCGGCCGCGGGCGCCCCCGCGAGCAGCGTGAGACGCCGCGTCAGCACCGCGCCCGTGGCGCACGCCGCCACGAACAGGCAGAACGGAGGGTCGCTGAGCCGCCGCAGGGCCGGCGGGTACAGGGCGTCCGACCAGGCGACCGCCACCCGGCCCGGCCCCGCCGCGGCGGCCGCGCACTCCGCAGGCGAGGCCGCGAGGACCTCGCCGTAGGCCTTGCGCTGCTCGGCGAGCTCGGCGGCCTCTCTCTGCTCCCGCTCCGACAGCGGCTCCGCGGGTCGTTCGGCCCCGTCCGCCCGCGGGGACCGGCGGCTGGGGCGCAGGAACGAGCGCAGTTCGGCCGCCGGCCGGTCGAGCACCTCGCCGACCGGCCCGTACTGCTGGACGAGCTTCGCGGCGACGCCGGGGCGCCACGAGGCGAGTGTGCCCAGCCACACGCAGAGCTCGCGGCGGCGGGGGACCGCCGCATCTTCCTGGGGCCGGTGCGTCAGCACGCCCTCACCACCTGTCCTGCCCGGCGCTGCGGTAGCTCAGGCTCTCGTGCACGTGCCGCGCCGTGATCTC
>CAIXSE010000557.1 GCA_903921965.1 uncultured Thermoleophilia bacterium
CCGCGCCGCGGTGCCCTCGGGGGCGTCGACCGGCGAGTACGAGGCGGTCGAGCTGCGCGACGACGGCGGCGCGTACCTCGGCCGGAGCGTGCTGCGGGCCGTCGACAACGTGAACACGCTCATCGCCGACGAGCTCGTCGGCTTCGACGCCACCGACCAGCGGCTCGTCGACGGCATGCTCATCGAGCTGGACGGCACGCCGAACAAGGCAAACCTCGGCGCCAACGCCATCCTCGGCGTCTCGCTGGCCACGGCGTACGCCGCGGCGGCCGCGCTCGAGCTCCCCCTGTACCAGTACGTCGGAGGCTGCAACGCGCACGTGCTGCCGGTCCCGATGATGAACATCATGAACGGCGGCAAGCACGCCGACAACAACGTCGACCTGCAGGAGTTCATGATCATGCCGGTCGGCGCCGGCAGCTTCGAAGAGGCGCTGCGTATGTGCGCCGAGGTCTACCACGGCCTGCGCGCGGTGCTGCGCGCGCGCGGCCTCTCCACGGCCGTCGGCGACGAAGGCGGCTTCGCCCCGGACCTTGCCTCCAACGAGGACGCCCTCCGCGTCATCATGGAGGCCATCGACGCGGCCGGCTACGAGCCCGGCACCGACATGCGCCTGGCGCTCGACCCTGCCGCCTCCAGCTTCTTCGAAGACGGCAAGTACGTGCTCGCCGGCGAGGGGCGCGCCCTGACGTCCGCGGAGATGGTCGACTACTACGCCGCGCTCTGCGACGCGTACCCCATCGTCAGCATCGAGGACGGCCTGGCCGAGGACGACTGGGACGGCTTCAAGCTCATGACCGAGCGCCTCGGCGACCGCGTCCAGATCGTCGGCGACGACCTCTTCGTCACCAACACGTCCCGCCTCGCGGAGGGCATCAGGCGCGGGTGCGCGAACTCCATCCTGATCAAGCTCAACCAGATCGGCACCCTCAGCGAGACGCTCGACGCCATCGAGATGGCCAAGCGCGCCGGCTGGACGGCGGTGTGCTCGCACCGCTCCGGCGAGACCGAAGACACCACGATCGCCGACCTCGCCGTGGCCACCAACGCCGGCCAGATCAAGAGCGGGGCCCCGGCGCGCACCGATCGCGTCGCCAAGTACAACCAGCTGCTGCGCATCGAGGAGATGCTCGGCGACATCGCCCGCTACCCGGGCGCGGAGGCGTTTTACAACCTGAAGGCGTAGAATACCCCCACGGGTGTGGCGGAGGGCGCGAACGGCCGGAGGGCCGTCCGCGTCCTTTGCTACGGGAGGCCTCACCACGGCCGGCCCGTCTCATGAGAGCAACGACGCGGAGGAAGCGCGACCATGTATTGTCCCGAGTGTGGCAACGAGGCCGGCGAGGCCAAGTTCTGCCCGGAGTGCGGCGCCAACCTCGCCGGCGTGCAGAACGCCCTGCGAGGCAGGTCCGGCGACCGCGAAGAGACCGCCGAGACGGGCGGCGGCACGGCCGTCGAGGCGCGCCCCGCGGGGCGCGGGCTCTCTCCGGCCGTGATCTGGGGTGCGTTCGCCGTCATCGCCGTCGTGGTGATCGTGGTCGTCGTCATGGTGTCCGGCGGGTTCGGCAGCTCTCCCTCCGGCGACGACACGACCGCGGCCGCCGGCGGCAGCTCCGCCGCGCCGGTCGGCGTGACCACCGGCACCTACGACGAGCTCGTCGCCAAGGCCAACGAGTTCTACGACAAGGGCGACGCCGCCTTCCAGAGCCAGGACTTCAACGGCGGCGGCCAGTACTTCCAAGCCGCGGCCATGACCTACGCGGCCGCCTGGCAGAAGAAGCAGACCGATCCGGGCGTGGGCACCGACTACGCCACGACGCTCTTCTACAGCGGCAACATCGACGCCGCCCTCAGCCAGATCCAGCAGGTCATCAAGAAGTTCCCCGAGTACCAGGCGGCGTTCTACAACCTCGGTAACTACCTGTCGCACCAGGCGCGCATCGCCGAGCAGGAGGGGGACAAGCAGGCCGCGAAGGAGGCCACGGCTCAGGCCAAGGAGGCCTACACCAAGGCCATCGCCATCGACCCGGCTTCTGAGGTGGGCAAGCAGGCCGACGCCAGCCTGCAGCAGCTGAAGTAGCGCCGGCACACGTGTGGTCACGGGCGGCGGCCGGAGCTCATCCGGCCGCCGCCCGTCTTGTTTGTGCGCCGGTCCGCGGAAGGGACGAGGGGCCCGCGGCGCGAATGACTGGAAGATGGGAGGCCGCGGTGCCGGCAGCGCGGCCCGGACGGTGAGGAGCAGGGTGACGCAGGTACGGGCGGCAGGGCAGGGACCCACGGCGAGGCGCGGCGGCGACGCCGTCGCGGCAGGCGCTCGCGGCGACGGCCGCACGGGCGCCGGCGCTGCGCGTGACGCGCGTCCGGTGCCGGACGGCCGCCGGAGCGGCCGGCGGCCCGCGCGCCGCAGCGACGGGTCCGCCCCGCGCGTGCACCTCGGCCGCATCGCCGTGCTGGCCCTGCTGCTGCTGGGCGCGTCGTTCTACGTGTCGCCGCTGCGCGCCTTCTTCACTCAGCAGGACCGCTACCGGCACGAGTCCGAGGCGCTGGCGGCGGCCAGGACGCAGAACGACGCGTACAAGGTCCAGGTCGCGCTGCTCGCCAAGAAGGACTACGTGGCCCAGCGCGCGCGGGCCGACTCCATGCTCGTGCCGCCGGACACACAGGTGTTCGTCATCAAGGGTCTGCCCGAGGCGGCCCAGGAGCCCGTGAAGGACGAGGCCGCGACCGTCTCGGCCGGGTCCATCTCGGTCTTCGACCGCCTCGACGACCTGTGGCGAACGCTCCTGCACTGACGGCCGCCGCGGACCAGGGCGGGGCGCCTCGCGGCGGCTGCCGGCGCGCGGCCGACCTCGTCGCCGTGGGCGCACAGCTCGGGCGCGTCCCCCACCCGTTCGTGCGCGTCGTCGCGCGCTGCCCCTTCGGCTTCCCCGCGGCGGTCGAAGACCTGCCGTACGGACCCGCAGGCGAGCCGTTCCCGACGCTGTACTACCTCACCTGCCCCACGTTCGTGGCCGCGGTGTCGCGGCTGGAGAGCGCCGGCGGCGTGCGCACCTGGACCGGCCGCGCCGCCGCCGACCAGGCGCTCCGGCGCTCGCTCGCCGGGGCCGCCGCGGCCTCGCGGCGCCGGCGGCGCGTGCTGCAGCGGCGAAGCGCCGCCCCGATGGGCGACGGCGGCGCCGCCCTGGACACCGGTGTCGCCGGCGTGCGCGACGTGCTCGCCGTCAAGTGCCTGCACGCCCACGCCGCACACGCCCTCGCGCACCCGGCGTACCTCTTCGGGCACGCGGTGCTGGCGGAGGTCGCCGGCCCCTGGTGCGACGACCGGCGTTGTGCGGGGCTGGTGGAGCGCGCTGCCGCGCGGCCCGTTGCGTCGCCCTACGGGGCGGGGGCGGAGGCGTGAAGGTCGCGATCGTCGACCTGGGCACGAACACCTGCCGGCTGTTCCTGGCGGAGGCCGAGGGCGCCGGGTCCCCGGCGTCCGGGCGTGTGACGACGATCGAGCGGGTCACGACCGTCGTGCGCCTCGGCCAGGGCGTGGACCGGACCCGCCGCCTGGCGCCGGAGGCGGTCGCCCGTACGCGTGCCTGTCTCGAGGGTTACGCGGTGCGGATCGCCGCGTTCGCCCCGGAGCGCCGCCTGCTGGTCGCCACGAGCGTCCTGCGCGATGCCCGGGACGGCGGTGCGTTCCTCGACGACGTGCGCCGCGACTTCGGGTTGCCGTCGCGGGTGCTGGCGGGTGGCGAGGAGGCGGAGCTCTCGTTCCGCGGCGGCACCGCGGGGCTCGACCCGGCACCCGGTCCGGTCGTGCTGGTCGACATCGGCGGCGGCAGCACCGAGTTCGCCGCGGGCCTGCCGGGCCGCGGTCCGGACTTCGTGCGCAGCCTGGACGTCGGCGTGGTCCGCCTCACCGAGCGCTTCCTGCGGCACGACCCGCCGGAGCCGGCGGAGCTCGACGAGCTCACCGGCTTCGTGCGCGACGCCATCCTCGACGGCGTCCCGCCCGGCGTGAGGGAGTCCGCCGGCCTCATGGTGGGCGTGGCCGGCACGTACACGACGCTCGTCGCCCACAAGCTCCACCTGCGGGAGTACCGCTCCGACGTGGTGCACGGCCACGTGCTCTCGCTCGACGACATCGGCGCGGCCGTCACGCTGTTCTCCTCGCTCTCGAACGAGGAGCGCGGCCGCCTGACGGGGATCCAGCCCGGCCGCGAAGACGTGATCCTGGCGGGCACGCTCATCGCGCGCGAGGCCTGCCTGGCGTTCGGCCTCGACGCGGTGCGCGTCAGCGAGGCCGACATCCTGGAGGGCGCCGCGCGGGCGCTCGCCCAGGGCTCGCTGGAGGCGGAGTGAGGGCCGCGGCCTGGCCGGCCGGGCCGGCGCGGGGCCTGGCGTATACTCGCCCCGTGCCGGAGTGGCGGAATTGGCAGACGCCGGGGACTTAAAATCCCCTGCCCCGGAAGGGGCGTGCGGGTTCGAGGCCCGCCTCCGGCACCACGACCACCCAAGGCCCGCGAGGCCGTTCGGTGCGGGCGCCGGCGACCGCGAGGTGCTGCCCCGTGAGGTTCCGTGACCACCACCGCTGAGCTCGACGTCGGCGGCCTGCTCCTCGACATGGACGGCGTGCTCACCGTCTCGTGGGAGCCGCTGCCGGGCGCCGTCGCGGCCGTGCGGCGGCTGCGCGCGGCGGGCCTGCCGCTGCGCGTGCTCACCGGGACGACGGCGCTGAGCCGGGCGCGCCTGGCGGAGCACCTGCGCGCCCTCGGGTTCGGGTTC
>CAIXSE010000558.1 GCA_903921965.1 uncultured Thermoleophilia bacterium
AGAACGACAACCCGCCGACCACGACCCACGTGACGACGCCCAGGGCGATCATCGTGCCGGGCACGCCCTGCTCGGCCACGCCGCCGGGGCCGGTGCTGGCGAAGAGGTCGAGGAACCACGCCGAGAGCGGCGCCAGCACCACCGGCGCGAGCCCGAAGCCGGCCACGACGATGCCGGCGATCATGCCGGTCTTCTGCGGCGGGAACCATTTGATGGAGGCCGGCGTCGTGGCGGCGTAGCCGAAGCCGACGCCGCAGCCCGTCACCACGCCGAAGCCGACGACGTAGACGGGCAGCGACGAGCCGCCGAGCCCGCAGATCACGAGGCCGAGGCCCGCGAGCGCGCCGCCGAGCAGCACGGCCAGGCGCGGCCCGAGCCTGTCCTGCAGGCGGCCCGCCGGGATCATGGTGACGGCGAAGAAGGCGCACATCACCGAGTACGGCAGCGCCGTGTCGGCCTTGCTCCAGCCCCACGACAGGGGGATGCCGGCGCGCACGACGCTCCACACGTACAGGATGCCGAGGACGAGTCCGCTCAGCGCCGCCGCACTGGTGACGATCCACCCGCGGTAGATGCTGATGGAGATCCGCACCTCGGTCGGCGTGCTGCTCACGGCCCGCTCCCGGCTCCCCGGCCGCCCCCTCCGGACGGCGGCTTCGCCGGCAGTCTACGCCAGACGCGTGCCGATTACGATAGTGGCATTACTACTCTGCGATATCGTTCTTAACAGTCTTGCGGTGGTCGCTTCCTCGAGAGCGGCGCCGAGAGCCGCTCCAGGTGAGCCCGCTCAGCCTCGCTCAGACGCAGGTCCATGGCCGCGGCGGCTTCAGCCGCCTGACCAGCCAGGCCAGGGCGACCTGGGCCGCCGTGGCGCCGCCGTGGGCCGCGCCCGCCTCACGCGGGCCACGGATGAGCGAAGCGCTCCGCATGAGCCCCTCCGCAGTCAGGAACCTGCCGGACGGGCTCGGCCGGGAACGCCGCCCCCACGGCAGCTTCTTCACCGAGTCGGGATCGTCGTGGTACCGGCCGGTGAGGACGCCCTGGGCCGGCGGGGAGTCCGTCCGGCCGGGTGACCAGCCGTTCTGCGCGCTTCGTCCGGGGACCGGGGGGGCCGGCGCCGGCCGGCTACCGGCCGCCGGCCAGGACCCGCTCGACGCGGTACGCCGTGATGCGGCGCACCAGGTCGAGCGGCAGGGGCCGGCCGAGCGGGAACTGGACCGACCCCTTGGCGCTCTTGTAGCCGGCGAGCTCGCCGGTGAAGTGAGCGATGCCGTCGGCACCGGGATAGAGCCCGACGTGGCGCGCGTACCCGGCGAAGTGCACCAGGTGCCGGCCCTTCAGGTCGAAGGTCGGGATGGCGTAGCTCATCGTCTCGACCGCCCCGGGCGCCGCCTCACGGACCGCGGCGCGGACCTCTTCGAGCGCGCGCCGCGTCTCCGGCGGGAACTCCGCCAGGTACTCGTCGATCGTCTGCGCCGCGGACCTGGGCACGCCGTGCGTCCTCCCCGGATCCGCTCAGTACAGCGAGCCGCCGGGCTGCGTGGAGCTCAGGACGCCGGCCACGGCCGACACACCGTAGGACGCGCCGCCCTTGCCGGTCCACGTGCCCAGGTCGAACGTCTGCCCCGGCGCGGAGATGCGGTACACGTCCACGCCGGTCATCGTGAGCGGCAGGCCCTTCGCGCACACCTCGGGCGCGTGTGTCGTGCTCAGGAAGTACGCGCCGCCGGCGCCGTAGAACGTCGCCTTGCCGGCGGGGTCCAACCACAGCGTCGTGCCCTGCTCGACGGCGACGGCCCTGCCCTGCGCCGTCCAGCCGTCCTTGATGAGCCGCGCGAGGAACGTCACCGTGCGACCCATGCGGTCGCGTGTGACCCAGTGCGTGTCGGTCAGGACGCCACCCATCTTCGGGAGGGCGAGGAAGTCCTTCTCCAGCGTGACGTGCGAGTAGTACGGGTTCTTCAGCGCCTGCGCCGAGTCCGTGGTGCCCTGCTCGGCCGTGTACACGTACCGGCCCATGATGGCGAGACCGGCGCTGATGCCGCCCACCGGCTTCGTCCGGGCGGCCGCGTTGACGGCGTCCTCGACCGGCGTGTCCTTCCAGAAGTGGACGTAGTCCCACTGGTTGCCGCCGTCGACGTAGATGGCCTCGGCGTGCGCCAGGGCGTCTAGCAGCCCGGGGTCGAAGGCCCCGCTGCGGTTGTTGAAGACGAACGTGGTGACGGAGTCGGCGCCGAAGCCCAGGATGTACGGGCCGTAGGAGTCCTTGCCCCAGGCGTCGAGGACGACGATGTCGCCGTAGCCCGCCTGGGCCACGAACCGCGCCATGGCGTCGTCCTGGTCGGTGGCGCCGCCGGCGAGCAGCAGGCCGGGCTGCGTGACGGGCCGCACGTCGGCGGCGCTGCCGTCGACGTACGTCTGGTAGCCGGTGCTGTCGGCAAGGGCCGGGCCGGCGTTCAGCGCGAAGAGCGCCACGGTCAGCGCCGCGAGGGCCGCCGGCAGCGAGGCGCGGCGCGGCCACCGTGTGCGTTCCATGAGGTACCCCCTCGGTGTGTGTGGTCACCGGGGCCGCGCGGAGCGGGCGCGCCCCTCTGTACAGTCACTGTGGTCCTACCCCGTTCGGCCCGCGACCTACCGGCTCTCCGCGGACGCCCTCTCCCCCGCGCCCGCGGACTTCGCGGCGTCGACCCTTCGGAGGATCCGCCAAGCGAGCAGGGTCACCCACCGCGACGGCTCCTTCTTCTGCGCGAACTCCCACCCCTTCCACGCGGTCCAGACAGACTCCGGCGTGAAGCGGCCGTCGGCGACTGCGCTGGCGCGGAGCGCCGCCAGCATGTCCTCGAGCCGCGGGTCGCCCGCGAGCCACGGGAAGCGGGAGAGCACGTCCAGCACGTGCAGCAGGTCGTACCACACGAAGGGCGCCTTGAGCTTGCGGAAGTCGGTGCCCATGGAGAACTGGTAGGGGTGCCGCGAACGGCTGTCGTGCCACAGCGTCAGCAACGCCTCCGCCCCGGCGCGGGCCGCGTCGCCGTCGTGAAGGTCGGGGAACTGCGAGACCGCCTTGAGCATCGCGAGCGTGGCGAACGGGCACGGGTCGTCCTTGCGCCCGGGCCCCCGGAACGACCCCAGCTCCGGCGAAACGGCGCAGGGCCAGCCGTTGTCGCGTACCAGCGCGACGAGGTGAGCGACGGCGGCCCGCACCGCCGGCTCGTCGCGCAGTCCCATCGCCGCCAGGGCGTAGACGCTGAGCGGCGCGTCGCAGAGCGCCCAGGCCCACGTGTCCGTCCCGTTGCCGCCGAAGTGCTCGGGGATGTTCACGGGCAGCCGGAACGGACCGTCGTCGCCGCGGTGGCGCACGACGGCGGCGACGATGCGGTCGACACCCTCGTCGCCGGGACGCAGACCCAGGTCGGCGAGGAAGGTGAGCCGGTGGAAGGGCTGGCCGGCGCTCTTGTGGCTGGCGATCACGGTGCCGGGCCAGTCGCCGAGCCCGCGGACCAGCTCACGCACGCGCGGGTCGGCGAGCATCCCGGCGCGCGCGTCGGCGACGCGCGGGTCGTCCTCGGGCTCCCCGAGCAGGTCGACGCGCGTGCGGTACTCCACGAACGGCTCGCCCTCGAGCAGCCAGTCGACCAGTGCCTGCACCGCACCTCCCCTGCCCGCTCCGGCCGCGCCCGGCCCGGTCAGGCCGCGCCCCAGCCGGGCAGCCGCGCGGCCTGCGCCACCCACGCGGCGAACTGTTCCTCGTCGAACCCGTCCTCGCGGACGTCCAGGTAGCGCACCTTCTCGTCCTTCGAGCGGCCCGGAGGCTGCGGCTCCAGCGAAGCACCGCTGAAGAAGGCCACCTTCACGTACTTCGTGAAGCAGTGGACGCTGAGGAACCAGCCCCGGCCCTCCACGCCGTAGAACGGCGAGTTCCAGCGCACCGCCTTCTTCACGTCCGGGACGGTGCGCGTCACGATCTCGTCGAGACGCCGCCCGAGGTCGCTCTTCCAGCCCGGCATCGCGGCGATGTAGGCCTGCACGGGGGCGTCGCCGTCGGCCTTCGCGATCTGCGGGTTGCCGCCCGACAGGAGGACCGGCCGGGCAGCCTCTTCGGAGCCTTTCTTCGCCTCGCCCGCCATGACGGTCACCTCCGCGCTCGCTGGACGGCCGGCAGCCGGAGCATACCCGCGCCCGGCGGTATCCACCGGGGCACGGGGGTGTCCCGCGAGTGTCCCGGCGCTACAGGAGCTCGAATACCACGACCACGTTTGCCGTGATGTCGAGCTGGCCGGGCTCGATGGGCACCTTGGCCGCCCCTGCCGCCGTGTCGGCTGCGCCGTACATCACGGGGACCGGGCCCACGTCGCTCGAGCTGATGCTCAGCACCTCCCCGACGCTCTTGCCGGCGGCCCGCGCCATCGCCTCGGCGGTCCGGCGGGCGTCGGCCACGGCCTCGTCGATCGCCTTGGCCCTGAAGGGCGCCGGATCGGCGACGGTGAACGACGGCCCGCCGATGCTGTTCGAGCCCGCGGCGTTGGCGGCGGAGATGACCTCGCCGAGTCTGGCGATGTCGCGCACCTTGACCCGCACGCTGAGCGATGCCTGGTAGCCGGTGATGACCTGCTTGCCGTCCTGCTCTGCCGACTGCGGGTACACGCTGACGTCCTGCGTCTGGATGTCCTCCGCGGCGATGCCCTGCTTCTTGACCGCGGAGATGATCTGCTCGGCGGCCGCGGAGGCGTCGTCGAGAGCCTTCTTGGCGTCGGCCGCCGTCGTGGTGACGCCGAAGTACATCTCCGCCGTGTCCGGCGCGGCCTGCGTGGTGCCGGTGCCCGACGCGGTCACGGTGCCGGCGGCGGTGCCCGGCTGGGTGCTCGTCGTGGTGGTCGCGGTCGTGCCGCACGCCGACAGCGCGACGAGCGTCAAGGCGAGTGCGGCAAGGAGTGCGACGAAAACATACCTTCTGCTGAGTGTCATCACGGTCCCCCTCTGGATGTGGACACAACGGAGACGGCGGCCCCATCGCGCCGTCACTCGTGGGACGCCGGCGCGCCGGCGGAAGTTCGCGGGGGGGCCGGACAGCGGCCCCCCGACCGGCGCGACAGCTGCCGGCCGGTCCGGCCGGCGTCGTCGACCCAGGGTTCCCGCTCGGCCGCGAACTGCTCGAGCACGGCCTCCTGCTCCGGGGTTTCGACGGCACCGGGCCTGGCCTTCCTGACACGCTGCGTCGCTGCGTGGAGCGGCAGGCCTTCGGCGACCCAGTACGCGACGGCGAACGTCCCCGTCCGGCCGGACCCGCCCTTGCAGTGCATGACCGTCTTCGATCCGGCGGGGAGTCCCGCGATCAGCGTCACGAACTGCTCGAGCTGGTCGACCGTGGGAGGCTGGAAGTCCCCGACCGCGATGTTGTGCCGCTCGAAGCCCAGCGCGGTGGCGCAGCCGACAGCGTACCGCGGCGACTCGTGCATCTCGTCCAGCAGCGAGACGAGCACGCCGAACCCTTCACGCCGTAGCTGCTCGAGAGCGGAGACCGAAGGGTTCCCGCTCCCGAGCAGGTGCGGCTCGTCGATCCACCACGTATCCATCGCTCGGTCTTCCGGACGGCCGTTCGGCGGTCACAGCCGCACGGAGGCCGGCGCCTGCCGCAGTGCCGGGGCGGCGAGAGCGGGCATCGTGTCGGCCCCGGTGAGGTCGGCGACCGTGGCGTCCGCCGCCCCGGCGAGGCCTTCGACCTGCTCCCGCCACAGCCTGGCGTCGGTCGGCAGCCCGGGCAGCAGGAGAAGCTGGGGTCCGCTTCCACGAGCCACCTCAGGCACCCTCTCGAGCTCCGTCCTGCGCCGCGGTACCGCCGACCACCGCCACGCACGTCATGTCGATGACGGCGCCCTCGTCGAGGAGTTCCGCGACCCCCACGGCCATCCAGGCCGGGAAAGGTCTCTCGAGGAACTCCGCCGCGACGTCCAGCATGATCGGCACCTGCTGGCGCACGCCGACGTGGTAGGAGGTCACGTGCAGGACGTCGGACCAGTCCGCTCCCGCCGCGTGCAGGGTGTCGGCCACGTTCCGGAAGGCGGCCCTGACCTGGGTCTCGACGTCGTCCGCGAACTCCCCTTCCGCATCCTCCCCGGCGTGTCCCGTCAGGTAGAGCGCCTCGCCCGCTCTGACCGCGGCGGGGATGCCGGTGCTCTCGTAGAACGGTCTCCACGCCGAATGGATGACGACCTCACGATCGGCCATGACTCCTCCAGTCCCTGTCGCTCCCCGGTCCGTTGCCTCGCCGCCGCTTCAGTCGTTGCCCGGGATCACACCTTCTTGACCCCGGCGATGAGCTTGCTCACGACGTCCTGCGCGTCGCCGTAGACCATACGCGCGTTGTCGCCGTAGAACAGCTTGTTCTCGATGCCGGCGAAGCCCGCGCCCTTGCCGCGCTTCACGATGAGCACGTTGCGGGCCTTGTCGACGTCGAGGATGGGCATGCCGTAGATGGGACTGCCGGGGTCGTCGCGGGCGGCGGGGTTCACGACGTCGTTGGCGCCGATGACGAGAGCGGCGTCGGCGTTGGGGAAGTCGGCGTTGACCTCGTCGAGGTCGTAGATCATGTCGTACGGTACCCCGGCCTCGGCCAGCAGCACGTTCATGTGCCCCGGCATGCGGCCGGCCACCGGGTGGATGGCGAACTTCACGTTCACGCCCTTCTCCTGCAGCAACTTCGCCAGCTCCCACACCTTGTGCTGCGCCTGCGCCACCGCCATGCCGTAGCCGGGCACGATGATGACGTTCTGCCCGTAGGCCATGGTGATGGCGGCGTCGTCGGGCGACGTCTCCTTCATCGCGCCCTCGATGCCGGCGATCTCCTGACCGCCCTTGGCGCCGAAGCCGGCGAAGAGCACGTTGGCCAGCGAGCGGTTCATCGCCCTGGCCATGAGC
>CAIXSE010000559.1 GCA_903921965.1 uncultured Thermoleophilia bacterium
CGAAGTGCTGTACGACGTCGCACTCGGCTTCGCCGCGCCCGACCCGGCGCGCCCGGCCGTCGACCTGTACTGCGGCATCGGCTCCATCAGCCTGCCGCTGGCGCGGCTCGCGGCCTCCGTGCAGGCGGTCGAGATCCAGGAGGAGGCCATCGTCGCGGCGCGCGAGAACGCCGGCCTGAACGGCATCGAGAACGTCGCCTTCCATGCGCGCGACGTGCGCCCGCTGCTCAAGGCGCCGCCCCACCCCACGCTCGATGCGGCCCGCGACGACGACACGGCCCGGCCGGCCGTGGTCGTCGTCGACCCTCCCCGCGCCGGACTCGCGCGCAAGGCCCTGCAGCGGGCCGCCGCGCTGGGCGCGGAGCGCTTCGTGTACGTCTCGTGCAACCCGACCACGCTCGCCGGCAACGGCGCCGAGCTCGCCGAGCTCGGCTACACGCTCAGACGCGTCGCCCCGGTCGACATGTTCCCGCAGACCCACCACATCGAGACGGTGGCGCTGTTCGAACGCACCGGCGCGCCTGCGGCGGCCGGCCCCGACGCCTGACCGAGCCCTGCGGTCGCGCGCGCCCGCGCGCACCCCGCGCGCCCGTGCGTTCTCAGCCGTCCCCGGGCGCCGGCCGTCTTATCTTCTCCACGAGCAGGTCGGCGTTCACCGCGAGGAAGGCGACCGACAGCAGCGGCAGTGCCGGCAGCGCCGTCCACCACATGGCCAGCGCGATGGTGACGAGGAAGGACCCGGTCATCGCGACGGCGCTCCAGCCCGTGCGCAACCCGAAGCGCGTCGCCGTCCCGAGGTAGAGGGAGAAGAAGATCACGTCACTGATGCCGAGCCCCGAGAAGGCCTCGGTGTAGCTGTACCCCATCCAGGTGATGGCGACGGTGAAGTAGCCGACGACCACCGGGCCCTGGCCGATGATCGCCTTCGTGGGCCCGGCAGCCACGCTCACGATGTCGACCACGGCCGACACCGCCGCCACGATCACGATCCAGCTGAGGCGCTCCAGTTCTCCGGCGATCCAGATGCCGAGCGCGGCCGCGGCGACGACCTTGGCGACGTTCGCGAGCGGCACCCAGCCGAGCCACACGAAGAGCACGGCGAGGGGCAGCGCGACGAGTGCGAGCAGCGGCAGGCGACGGCCCAGGCGCTGCAGCGGCAGCAGGCCCCACACGAGGACCGCCAGCAGGGCGAGCACGAGCGCGGATGAGAGCATGACGTCGACACGCAGGGGCGGCGCCGGAAGGAAGGAGCTCGCCGCCCCCCAGACGACGAGGCCGGCGGCGGCCGCGAAGGCCGGCGCGGCGGCGAGCAGGCGCGGCTCGGCCGGGCGGTGTGGCGGGGAGTCCGGCGGCGGAGGCTCCGGCGCGGGAACGGGAGGCGGCGCGGGGCCGTCGGCCGGCCCCACGGCGTGCATCAGTATGGCGGGATGTTGTCGTACCACTCGCCGAGACGCCGGAAGGCGCGCCAGAACTCGGCCTTCAGCCGCTGCTCGTCGAGCGACGCGTCGATGTCGGGCGTGATGAGCACCTCGGTGCCCGGCGTGAACTCCACGAGCTCGCCGGGCACGTACTCGAGCGTGCGCGCGAGCGGGACCTCCACGGCATTGAGCGCCCCGACCGTCTCCTCGCCCATGGCGACGATGAGCTTGGGGTTCACGATGGCGAGCTCACGGCGCAGGTGGTCGAGGCACTTCGCC
>CAIXSE010000560.1 GCA_903921965.1 uncultured Thermoleophilia bacterium
GACGCCCTCGTCGAGCCGGGCTGACGGCCGGCGAGCGGCCGGTCCGGATGAAGTCCGCCCGCGGATGAGGCTCGCCCGCGTGTTCGCCGCCGAGGTCCGCGACCTCGGGCTGGGCGCGGCCCTCCGCGGCGTGCCCGGGCTGCTCGCGGCGCCGCTGACCTTGCGGCGCCTGCGGCGCCGCAAGCTGGCGGAGCTCTCCGCCGACGGCTTCGACGCCGCCCACGGCACCGACACGGCCGCCGTGCTCGCCGGCCGCGAGCTGGGGCCGTGCGTCACCCGCGCCGGCCACCTCGTGATCCACTACGAGACCACGAGCGAGGCGGCGATCCGCGCGCCGCTCGACTGCCTCGCCGCGCGGCTGGACCTCGCCGCCTGCACCTTCGTCGACCTCGGCTGCGGCAAGGGCAAACCGCTGCTCGTCGCCGCCAGGTACCCGTTCCGCCGGCTCGTCGGCATCGACATCTCGCCGGCCTGTATCGCCGTGGCGCGCCGCAACCTCGCGCGCTACCGGCCCCAGCCCGTCGACCCCTCCCGCGTGGAGCTCCTCGCGCTGGACGCGGAGGACTACGTCTTCCCTGAGGACCCGCTCGTGGTCTACCTGTTCAACCCGTTCCCCGGCGCCGTGCTGGCACGGGTCGTGGCGCACCTCGAGGCGAGCCTCCGGGAGTGTCCGCGCCCGGCGGCCGTCGTCTACGTCAACCCGCACACGCTGGCGCCGCTCGTGGCGTCGCCGCTGTTCGCGCGCATCGCGCTCCCCGGCGACACCATGCCGGCCGCGGCCGAGGGCCTGCGGCCCTACGAGCGCGCCGCCGTCTTCCTGAGCCGCCGTCCCGCACCGTGATGCCGGCCGTGAGCGGTCCGTGTCGGTCGCGTGCGCGGCGTCGACGATCAGCCTGTGGCTCTGGCCGGCGCCGATGAAGCTCCATCCTCCGGGCCGACCTGCGCCCGCCACGACGCCGGGGACGCACACCTGTCTCCCCCTCACCGCACCCTCCTCGTCGGGCGGTCGGATCGGGTCGCCGAGGTTCGACAACGCAGCGCGCCCGGTCCCGGCGCCCTTGCGAGCCCCTTCGTACGACGGCCGGGGCCGGAGCCTCGCGACCGGTCAACGGTGTCCCGCGCCGCGGGCGGGGTACCGTCTGGCAAGGAGGTCCGGGGCCGCGTCGCCGCGACGCGAGGGAGTGACGGAGAGAGGAGGAACCCCATGGCTCACCTCACGCACAGCCTCCTGATGCACGTGCCCGTCGATCACCTGGATTCCATCGTCGGCGATTACCACAGGTGGCCTCAGTTCATGGTCGGGATGAGTGACGTCGAGCGCGTCTTCGGCGACGGCGGACCCGGGACCAAGGCGGAGGCCACGCAGCTGATGATGGGTGTCCACCTCCACCTCACCTACCGCACCGTGCAAGCGCGGCACAACGCCGACGGGAGCACGGACTGGCGCTGGGAGTTCGAGGGGACGACGTCCGGCTGGCTTACCTGCCACCACCAGCCGGCGGGCACCGGCACGGCAACCACCACCGAGCTCGAGTACACCATGCCGGGCAGCGTGCTCGGCAAGGTCGCCGACCGCCTGCTGGTCGAGAAGCGGTTCCGGCGCGACTTCGAGAGCGGGCTCGAGAACCTCAAGCTGCTGGCGGAGAGCACCTACCAGGCCCCGCCGGTCGCGGCGACGGGCTGAGACCGGGTCCGCGCGGCCCCGGACCTCCTGCGGCCCGCCGGACCCGGCGGGCCGTTCCGCAGGTGCCGGTACCCGGCGATTGGGGCCGGCGCGGGCGCGGTAGAAGAGAGACGAGACGCGTGCCCGCCCCGTCGGACAGGAGGTCGCAGCCACATGAGCAGCGTCACCGGCCTGTTCGCGTGCGAGCTCATACCGCCGCGCGCCACGTTCATGGAAGACATGGACGACGCCGAGAGGGTCGTCCTGGCGCGGCACACGGCGTACTGGAACCGCGCCATCGAGCGGGGCAAGGCGGTGCTGTACGGCCCGGTCTTCGGCCCCGACGGGGCGTGGGGCCTCGGTGTGTTCCACGCGGCCGACCTCAAGGAGGCACGGGCCTTCGTGGACGCCGACCCGGCCGTCGCCGAGGGGCTGGCCGAGTGTCGTCTCGGGCGGCTCGTCGAGGGCGCCCGGCACGAGTGAGCGCAGCGCGCGCGGACCATGGCTCCACCCGCGGGCGGGGACCGGACCGGGGCGACCCGACCTTGGCTACCGGCGGATCCGGGTTCGTCGCCGGCCACTGCGTCCCGCGCCTGCCGGGCTGCTCGCCGCGCTCCGCGGAGGAGGCGGTCGTCGCCGGCGCCGAGAGCCTCGTCCGCCCAGGTCTCGTGCGGTGCTGACCTTCCCCCGGCGCGGTCCCGCAGGGCCGCATCGTCTGCCCTGACAACGCAGGGGACTCAAGCACCCGGCGCCGAATCCGATAGGCGTACCACGCTGCGGCCGCCGACTCTGAGGGGAGGACGGCGGCCGGATACACCCTGGGGAGGCACCACATGAGACCACTGGCGCGCGCGTCGGCCCATCGCCGGCACCCTGTCCGTTGTTCACTCCTCCTGCTCGTGTTCCTGGCCCTGCTAGCGGCCGGAGCCGCGGCGGCCGTGCGCGGCCCGGCGGGGACGACCGCCGCGACGGGCGCCTCGCAGGCCGTCCCCGCCGGCTCGCCGCACCAGCGCTGCATGTTCGTGCTCGCCGGCAAACGCGCAACGGCCGACGGGTCCGTGCTCATGAGCTACAACAACGACTGGACGGCGAACACGTGGACCGAGGTCGTCCCCATCCCGGCCACCGCCACGACGTACGGCTACGTGAAGCTCAACGCCGCCGGCAACTACCCGGAGGGCGGCATCAACACCCACCAGTTCGCGGCCTGCTACGGCGCGGCCACCGACCTCAACCCCATCGTCGAGGCCGCCGACCCGTACCCCAAGAAGGGCGTCGGTAAGGACATGTGGGACCAGCTCGTGGCCAAGTCGGCGAACTGCCGTGAGGCCCTCGCCCTGCTGCAGCAGTGGGGCGACACCATCGGCTTCAGCGGCGCCGCGGCGGGCAGCTTCGGCATGAGCGACGAGAACGAGGCCTGGGTGTTCGAGCTGCTCGGCGGCCACCACTGGGCGGCCGCGCGCGTGCCCGACACCATGTACTACGCCCAGCCCAACATGCCGCGCCTCCGCCAGATCGACCTCGCCGACACCGACAACTTCCGCGGCTCCTCCGACCTCGTCTCGTTCGCGCAGGGCCTGGGCCTCTACGACCCGGGCGAAGGTCCGTTCGACGTCGCCTGGGCCTACGGCGACCGCGCCGACCTGCAGGACTGGTACAACACCAACCGCCTGTGGGGCGCCGCGCACGTCCTCTCGCCCTCGCAGACCTTCGACGTCTCCATGCCCTACGCCACGCGTCCGGTCTTCCTCGCTCCCGACGCCAAGCTCACCGTCGCCGGCATCCAGGCGTTCAACCGCTACCACTACGAGGGCACCGCGCTCGACCAGACCGCGGGGTACACGCTGATGAGCCCGCACGCCATGACGGACAGGCCCATCTGCTGCTCGTACAACGACTACTCGGTGGTGTTCCAGTCGCGCAACTGGCTGCCCGACGGCGTGGGCGGCGTGATGTGGCTGGCGCTGTCGCGCGCCTGTTCGAGCGGCGTGACCCCGTTCTACAGCTGCATCACGAGCGTGCCCACCGACTGGGGCGACAAGACGGCCTTCATGACCTTCAAGGCGGTGGCCGACAGCCTGGACAAGCAGGGCACGGTGGGCGGCGAGCTCCGCTACAAGCACTACATCGCCTCGGTGCGGAGCGCCTACGACGGCTTCTACGCCGAGACGCAGGCGCAGGCCGCCGGCGTGGAGAGCGCGGCCGCGGCGCTGTGGGCGACGGACCAGGCGCGGGCCGTCGCCAACCTGACGGCGTTCAGCACGCAACGCGCGAACGCCATCTTCGCCCTGGCCAAGGCACTGCCGGCGCAGATGCCGTAAGCTCACCTGCGCCGGGCCCGACGCCCGGCGCCGGAGACACAGGCGGCGGGACGTGCGGCCGGCTCTGCCGGCCGCACGCGCGTGGAGGCACGGTGGACGCACGACTCGAGGGGCTGCGCGTCGACGGGGCGCGCTTGCGCGCGAGCCTCGAGGCGATGGCGGCGATCGGCGCGACGCCCGGCGGCGGCGTCACGCGGCTCGCGCTGAGCGACGAGGACAGGCGCGCGCGGGACCTGCTCGTCGCCTGGCTGCGCGAGCTCGAACTGGACGTGGCGGTCGACGAGATGGGGGACATCTGGGGCCGGCGGCCGGGCCGGGACGGCTCCCTGCCGCCGGCGCTCGTGGGCTCGCACCTCGACACGCAGCCGCGGGGCGGGCGCTTCGACGGCGCGCTCGGCGTCATGGGCGCGCTCGAGGTGCTGCGCACGCTGGCGGACGCGGGCGTCGAGACGGAGCGTCCCGTGGTGCTCGTCGACTGGACGAACGAGGAGGGGTCGCGCTTCTCGCCGGCCATGGTCGCCTCCGGCGTCTGGGCCGGCGCGCTCGAGCGCGACTGGGCGTGGGCGCGCGCGGACGCCGCGGGCGCGCGCCAGGGCGACGAGCTGGAGCGGATCGGCTACCGCGGCGACCTGCCCTGCCGCGCCGTTCCCTTCCACGCCTGCTTCGAGCTGCACGTCGAGCAGGGCCCGCGGCTCGAGCGCGAGGGCCGGACCATCGGCGTGCCGCGCGGCATCGTGTGCCTGCACTGGTACGACGTCACGGTGCGCGGGCAGGCGAACCAGGTCGGGCCGACGCCGATGGCCGGCCGCCGCGACGCGCTCGTCGCCGCGGCGGAGATGATCGGCGCCGTGCGCGCGACGGCGGAACGGCTCGGCGGCGACCTGGTGGCCACCGTGGGCGAGCTGCACAACGTCCCCAACTCGCGCAACGTCATCCCCGGCGAGACGCGGTTCACGGTGGACGTCCGCTCCTGGGACGACGAGCTTGCCCTGCGTGCCTGGGACGAGATGGAGGCGGCGTTCGGGGCCGTCGCCGGGTGCCACGGTTGCGAGCTGCGGACGGAGGTGACGTGGCGCGTGGGGCGCAACGAGTTCGATCCGAGGCTCGTCGAGCTGGTGCGCGCCACCGCGGGGCGGCTCGGGCACGCGCCGCTGTCCATGGTGAGCGGGGCCGGCCACGACGCCAGCTACGCCGCCATGACCGGCCCGACGGCGATGGTCTTCGTGCCCAGCGTCGGCGGCCGCAGCCACGTCGAGGTCGAGGCGACGAGCTGGGAGGACTGCGCGGCCGGCGCCGACGTGCTCCTTGGCTGCGTGCTGGAGGCGGCCGGCGCCCGCTGACGCCGCCGGCCGTGTCGCCACGCCCGCCCGGCGTCAGCCGCGCCGTCCCACGGCGCGGGCGTGCACGGCGCGCAGCGCGGCGACGTCGACGAAGGCCGCGCCGCCCAGGTCCCCGGCGAGCACGCGCACGGGCGCGCCGGGCTCGCCGAGGCCGTCCACCACGGCCGCCGCGCCGCCGAAGTCGTCGTGCGCGCTGAACTCGCTCACCGTGACGAGCGCCGGGACGCCCGCGGCCACCGCCGCGCGCAGGCCGATGCCCGAGTCCTCCAGCGCGAGACAGGCCTCGGGCGGCAGCCGCAGCCGTTCGAGCGCCCGCAAGTAGGCCTCGGGCGCCGGCTTCTTCGCCGCCACCATGTCGCCGGTCACGACGACGTCGAACGCGGGCAGACCGGCGGCGCCCGGCGTGTGCCGCAGCAGCGCCTCGAGGTTCTCGGGCGACGTCGTCGTGACGATGGCGAGCCGCAGCCCCTCGGCGGCGGCGTCGCGGAGCAGCCGGCTCACCCCGGGCCTCAAGCCGACCCTTCCGGCGGCCACCGCGGCCGCGTAGCGCCGGTTCTTGTCCGCGTGCACCCGTGCGACGAAGTCGTCCCCGGAGGCGCCGGGGCCGGCCTCGGGCCGGTGCGTCCGCACGTAGTGGCGGATGCGCTC
>CAIXSE010000561.1 GCA_903921965.1 uncultured Thermoleophilia bacterium
CGCGCTCGTCTCGTCGCGGTGCGCCGGAACGGCCAGGACGCTCACCACCGCGAGGGCGGTGAGGGCCACGCCGAACAGCATATACAGAGCCTGGTAGCCGTGCCCCAGGATCAGGCGGCCGCCGACGGTCGTCCCGGCCGCCCCGCCCACCATGAACGCGAAGGCCACCAGGGACATGGCGGCTCCCCGCGAGCGCTGCGCGAACTCCGTCGCCGTCGTGAGCAGGGAGGAGTGCGCGAACATGAAGCCGAGGCCGAGGAGGAGCGTGAACAGCCCGAACGTCACGAGGTGCGAGCCGGCCCCGGCGGCGAGCAGGTCGCCGGCGGCGGCAAGAAGGATGCCGAGGCCCACCAGCCGCGGGCGCCCGATCCGCTGGGCGAGCCGGCCGGCGAGACGGCTCCCGGCGATCACGCCCAGGCCGAACAGGGCCATCAGCAGCCCGATCCCGAGGGTCCCGAGGGCGAGCTCGCGGGCGGCGTACGCCCCGGCGTAGCTGAACGAGCCGAGGATGAGCAGTCCCTCGAAGAAGACCACGAGGTAGGTGCGCAGGCTGCCGCCGGTGGAGAGCAGGCGGCCGTAGGGGCGCAGGAACTCGCTGTGGGGATCGCCGTGGAGGTGTGCCGCCTGGCTGCGGGTCGTGAGGAACAGCGCGACGGTGATCACGGCGGCCACGGCCGCGTAGGCGAGGAAGACGCCGCGCCAGCTCGTGAGGGTCGCGATCGTCGCGCCGATCGTCATGGAGGTGGCCTGCCCCAGGAAGGCGATGCCCATGAACGCGGCGATCGCCTTCTGGCGCTCCTTCATCGGCACGAGGTCGCCGACGAGTGCGAGAGACACCGGGATGGTGGCCGCCGCGAAGATGCCCGTGAGGGCGCGGTACGTGGTCAGGCTGCCGAGGCCCGCGGCCGATGCGCCCAGCGCGGTGGCGACCGTGAAGAGCGCGAGGCTGGCGAGGATCACGCGCAGCTTGCCGTAGCGGTCGGCCAGGGATCCGTACAGGAGCTGGAACAGACCGAACGGCAGCATGTAGGCAGCGATGAGGACTCCGGCGCGCGCCGGGTCCACGGAGAAAGTGTGGGCGATGTCCGGCAGAAGGGGTGCGACGACCCAGTTGTCTGCCATGACGATGAACCCGGCGAGGCCGAGCACGACGATCAGTCGCCTCACGTGCACGTGCGACCTTTCAGGTGGAGGAACGGAAGGGAGTACGTTGGCTGAGCGGCGCGACCGCGCCGCAGGTCAGCAGCCTCAGCCGTAGGAGCGCTGCTGGACCGGCGCGCCGCAGTTGGGGTCGGAGAGCGGCCCATTGCGCAGGTAGCTGCCGAAGGACTGCTTGATCTCGGCGCTCTTGCACGACGGGCACTTCTTCTGCGGCGGCTTGATGGCGCTGCGCGTGACCAGCTGCCACTTGTGCCCGCAGCTCTTGCAGTTCAGATCGAAGACGCCCATCAGGAGACTCCTACTTCGTCGGGGACCCAGGAGAACACGCGGCACACCTGCGTGCAGGCGCGGCACTCGGTGCAGAGCTCGTCGTCGACGCGCGGTGCCGAGAAGATGTCCGGCTGTACGATGGCGCCCTCGGGGCAGTAGCGCACGGCCGGGCAGGGGTGGTTCTGGGGGCAGGCGTGGGCGTTGACCTCGATCATGCGATCTTCTCCTCGTGGTTTTCCAGAAGGTGTGCTTTGTCCGCCGCCTCGCGCCCGACGATCTCGTCGATGAGGTGGCAGGCGTCGGAGAGGCGCTTGTCGACGACCTCCCACAGCACGCGGCCGTCCTGGCGCGAGCGCCTGACGAGACCCTCGCGCTGCAGCACGGAGAGGTGCTGGGACACGTTGGGGCGGCTGACCTCGAGCGCGTCGGCAAGCTCGCTCGGGGTGCGCGGCTCTTCGCACAGCAGGTGCATGAGCTCGTGCCGGGTAGGGTTGGCGAGCGCGGCGAACACGGCCGCGTGGATCTCGTAGCGTTGGCGGTCTGCTGTCATGCTGCTAGTATTGCCCGAGTTTCGAAATTTCGCAACA
>CAIXSE010000562.1 GCA_903921965.1 uncultured Thermoleophilia bacterium
AGCGCGCTCGCCGAGGCGGCCCGCGTGGGCAGCAGCGTCGCGCTGTACGAGAACGAGTTCGTCATCGACCTCCTCACCGTGGAAGGCAGGTGCGTCGGGGCGCTCTCGCTCAACCTCGACGACGGCGTGCTCACGCTCAACGTCGCCATGGTGACGGTGCTCGCGACCGGCGGCGCGGGGCAGGTGTTCGGGCGCACCACGAACCCGCCGGTGGCGACCGGCGACGGCGTCGCCATGGCGTACCGTGCCGGCGCCGCGATCCGTGACCTGGAGTTCGTGCAGTTCCACCCCACCGGCCTGGCCGTGCCCGGCCAGGAGACGGTCCAGCTCATCACCGAGGCGCTGCGCGGCGAGGGCGCGTACCTGCGCAACGAGGCCGGCGAGCGCTTCATGACGAAGTACGACCCGCGCGGCGAGCTCGCCTCGCGCGACGTCGTGGTGCGCGGCATGGAGGTCGAGATGCGCGCGGCCGGGACCGACCACGTGTACCTCGACGCGACCCACCTCGACGCCGCCTGGCTCCAGGAGCGCTTCCCCAGCGTCACGAAGGGGCTCGCGGCCCACGGGCTCGACCTGGCCACGCAGCTCATCCCGGTGTCGCCGGTCTGCCACTACTTCGTCGGCGGCGTGGTCACCGACGTGTGGGGCCGCACCACCGTGCCCGGTCTGTACGCGAGCGGGGAGGTCGCCAGCACCGGGGTGCACGGCGCCAACCGCCTCGCCAGCAACTCGCTGTTGGAGGGCCTGGTGTTCAGCGACCGCGTCGTGCGCGACCTCGACCGGTACGTGGGCCGCCTCGGCGAAGACGTCCGGCGCCTGCGCTTCGACCTGCCGGAGGCCGCCGGCGACGGCGGCGGCAGCGATGCCGCCGAGGCTCGCCGGCGGCTCACCTCGGTGATGTCGGACAAGGTCGGCGTCGTGCGCCGCGCCGATGCTCTGGGCGCGGCGCTGGCCGACCTCGGGGCGCTCACCTCGGAGCTGCACTTCGGGCGCCTGGCCGCCCCGGAGTACGAGGTCCTCAACCTGCTCACGCTGGGCACGCAGATCGCCAAGTGCGCGCTGCTTCGCGAGGAGTCGCGCGGCGTGCACCTGCGTGAGGACTTCCCGGCCGTGGACGACGAGCACTGGCGGCGGCACCTCACCCTGCGCCTGCCGGCCGAAGAGCGCGAGGAGGGCCTCGTGGGCAAGGTCGAGCGCCCGTGACGGCGGGGGCATACGAGCGCGCGGCGCGCGAAGCGGCAGCGCGCGCGCTGGCCGAGGACCTCGCGGGCTACGGCGACCTCGCCGGGTCGGTGTTCACCGGCCCCGGCGTCGCGCGCGTCGTGTCCCGCGAGGCGGGCGTGCTCTCCGGTCTGGCCGCGCTCGCGGCCACCGCGGAGCTCGTCGACCCGGCGCTGCGGGTGACACCGCTGGCGGCCGACGGAGAGGCCTTCGCCGCCGGCGCCGTGCTGGCCGAGATCGGAGGCCCGTTCGCCGGCATCCTGGCGACGGAGCGCACCGGCCTCAACTTCCTCTGCCGCCTCTCCGGGGTGGCGACGCTGACCGCGAGGTACGTCGCCGAGACGAGCGGCACGACGGCGCGCATCGCCGCGACCCGCAAGACGACGCCGGGGCTGCGCGCTCTCGAGAAGCAGGCCGTCGTGCACGGCGGCGGCACGCCGCACCGCTTCGGCCTGTTCGACGGCGCGATGATCAAGGACAACCACATCGCCGCCGCCGGCGGCGTGCGGCAGGCCGTCGCGGCCGTGCGCGCCGCCTCGGCGCACGTCCACAGCCTCGAAGTGGAGGTCGAC
>CAIXSE010000563.1 GCA_903921965.1 uncultured Thermoleophilia bacterium
CATCGTCATCACCGGCCTCTCGGGCTCGGGCAAGTCGTCGCTCGCGTTCGACACCATCTACGCCGAGGGCCAGCGCCGCTACGTCGAGTCGCTGTCCGCCTACGCCCGCCAGTTCCTCGGGCAGATGGACAAGCCCGACGTCGACAGCATCGAGGGTCTCTCGCCGGCCATCTCCATCGACCAGAAGACCACGTCGCGCAACCCGCGCTCCACTGTGGGCACGGTCACCGAGATCTACGACTACCTGCGCCTGCTGTACGCGCGCGTCGGGCACCCGCACTGCCCGCAGTGCGGCCGGCCCATCTCCGGGCAGAGCATCCAGCAGATCGTCGACCACGTGTGCGGGCTCGACGACGGCACGCGCTTCAGCGTCGTCGCGCCGGTCGTGCGCGGCCGCAAGGGCGAGTACGGCAAGCTCTTCGACCAGCTCCGCGCAGACGGCTTCACCCGGGTGAAGGTCGACGGCGAGGTGCGCGAGCTCGAAGAGGCCATCGAGCTCGACAAGAAGTACAAGCACGACGTCGCCGTGGTCGTCGACCGCCTCGTGATGAAAGAAGGGCTGCGGCGGCGGCTCACCGACTCCGTCGAGACCGCCGCCTCGCTCGCCGACGGCCTCGTCGAGGTCGAGACCACCGACGGCGCGACCCTCCAGTTCAGCGAGAAGTTCGCCTGCATCCACTGCGGCATCTCGCTGCCCGAGATCCAGCCGCGCATCTTCAGCTTCAACAGCCCGCACGGCGCCTGCCCGGCCTGTCACGGCCTCGGCTTCACCCAGGAGATCGACCCCGACCTCGTGGTCCCCGATGGCTCCATCAGCATCGACAAGGGCGCGCTGCTGCCGTACGGCCAGCTCTCGTTCGGCTGGCTCGAGCAGGTGTTCGAGAGCATCGCCGCCACGTTCGACGTCGACACCGACGTGCCGTGGGACGACATGCCCGAGGAGCAGCGCGACCTGTTCCTGTACGGCACCGGCAAGGAGCGCATCCCCCTGAGCTACCGCAACTACCAGGGGCGCATGCGGCACTACAACTCCAGCTTCCCCGGCATCATCAAGCACCTCATGCGGCGGTACGAGGAGACCGAGTCCGAGCAGGTGCGCCAGAAGATCGAGGAGTACATGGCCGACAGGCCGTGCCCGGAGTGCCACGGGGCCCGGCTCAAGCCCACCAGCCTCGCGGTCACCGTCGGCGACAGGAACATCTACCAGCTCACCCTGATGAGCGTGCGCGAGGCGCTCGGCTTCCTCCAGGGGCTGGAGCTGAGCGCGACAGAGCAGCTCATCGGCGGGCGCGTCATCAAGGAGATCCGCGAGCGCCTCACCTTCCTCAACGACGTCGGCGTCGGGTACCTCACGCTGCAGCGCGCCTCGGCCACCCTGAGCGGCGGCGAGGCGCAGCGCATCCGCCTGGCCACGCAGATCGGCTCGGCGCTGGTCGGGGTGCTCTACATCCTCGACGAGCCCAGTATCGGCCTGCACCAGCGCGACAACCGCCGCCTCATCGAGACGCTGCTCCGCCTACGCGACCTCGGCAACACCGTGATCGTCGTCGAGCACGACGAAGAGACGATGCGCGCCGCCGATCACATCGTCGACATGGGCCCGGGCGCCGGCGAGCACGGGGGAGAGGTCGTGGCCGAGGGCACGCCGGACGAGGTCATGGCCGACCCGGCGTCGCTCACCGGCGACTTCCTCGCCGGGCGCCGCGTCATCGCCCTGCCCGGCCAGCGCCGCCTGCCGCTCGAGTGGTTCACCGTCCGCGGCGCCCGCATGCACAACCTGCGCGGCATCGACGTCGCGTTCCCCGTCGGCGCCTTCACGTGCGTCACCGGCGTCTCCGGCTCGGGCAAGTCCACGCTGATCAACGAGATCCTGTACAAGGGCATGGCGGCGCGCCTCAACCGCGGCACCAAGCTGCGCGCCGGCGAGCACGACGGCATCGACGGCGCCAACCTGCTCGACAAGGTCATCGACATCGACCAGTCGCCCATTGGCCGCACGCCGCGCTCCAACCCGGCCACGTACACCGGCGTCTTCGACCACATCCGCCAGCTCTTCGCGCAG
>CAIXSE010000564.1 GCA_903921965.1 uncultured Thermoleophilia bacterium
CAGCTCGAACAGGAGCGTGCGCATCTCGCACAGCGCCGTACGCATGAGGCGCCGGAGCTTGTCGAGGCCTTCGAGCCCGCCGGCACTGTCCAGCGCGGCCATGTCGGGCAGCACCTCGGCGATGAGGTTGGCGGAGTACAGCGTCTGCGTCACCGAATCGTGCAGGTCGCGCGCCAGCCGCTGGCGCTCCCCCTCGGCCGCCTCGCGCGCCGCGCGCAGGTGCAGCCGCTCGTTCTCCACCGCCGCGGCGAGCGCGTCGGCGACCGACTCGGCGACGGTGACCTCGTGGGCGGTGAAGTGCCGCGCCTCGGGCTCCCGGACGACCGTGAGGACGCCGAGCAGGCGCGAGCGCGTCACGAGCGGGACGGCGAGCACGTGGCGGCCCACCTCGTCGCACGCCTCCGAGAGAACGGGCCGGCGGGCGACGAGCGCCTCGTCCACGACCGACGCCTCACAAGGCATGGCCACGGCTCCGGCCTGACTCGCGGTCTCCAGGTGTTCCGACGTCCGCGCTTCCTCGCCGTCGGGCAGGATCAGGATCCGTGACGAGCGGGCGCCGAACAGCTCGTCGACGACGCGGCCGGCCGCGGCGAGCGCGCCGGGGAGGTCGGTGCGCGCCGCCAGCAGCTGCGAGATGCGGTGGATGGCGTCGAGTTCGCTCACGCGGCGGCGCAGGCACTCCTCGACCTCGTACCGCTGGGTGACGTCGCACCACGTGCAGCTGAGGCCGTCGGCCATGCGCAGCACGCGCAGGTCGTAGCGGCGCTCGCAGGCGAACAGCTCGGAGAAGTAGGGATGGTCCTCGAGCACGATCGGCTGCCCCGTCTCGGCCGTGCGGACCAGCTGGGGCAGCATCTCGCTCGCGGCCGCTTGCGGCAGGAAGTCCAGGAGCCGCGCGCCCGCCAGGTTCCCCGGAGCCACGCCCAGGTACTCCGCCGCGGCGTCGTTCGCGTACATGCAGGTGAAGTCGACGATCTCGCCGGCGGCGTCGCGCTCGGGCCACAGGTGGACGTGCGGGTCGAGCAGGGCGTCCGGCGCGCCGTGGCGCCGCCCTGCGGGTTCGAGTGTACACGCGTCCGAGCTCGATCCGCAGTACGTCGTGTGAGTCACGTGAGTCCCTTCCGCATCCTGCCGGGTGATGACCGTCACCTCCATACTGCCCCACTGCGCCGGACGCGGGATGGGACGTCCGTCTACGACGAGATTCGGGGAGCAGCCTCCCTCCTGGACATCCGTACAGGTCGAGAGGGGCCGTTCGTCCTCACAACAACCGTAGACAAGGCCGATGGCGGTGCCCTCGTGGCCGGGCAGGCTGAGATCACGCCGGACACAAGAGCTCCGGCACGGCAACGCAGTCACCACGAGATCAAGGAGAGCGAGTCATGAAGCGGTTCAAGATCCTGTTCGGCCAGCGCAGGTTCCAGGTGCTGGCATCCCTGGGCGCCGTCGCCCTGGCCGTCAGCGTGGTCGTCGCGTCGGGCGCGAGCTTCACCGCCCGCTCGGCCAACGCCACCAACGTGTTCTCCAGCGGCACCCTGGCCATGAGCAACACCCCGAGCGGCATGTCGGCCACCATCACCAACATGGTGCCCGGCGACTTCCACGACGGCACCGTCGTCATCGAGAACACCGGCGACGTGCAGGGCCACTTCTACCTCGAGGCCGCCAACGTGACCGCCGACACCAAGGCGATCGCCGAGTACCTCGACGTCACGATCACGGACGGCGCCACGGTCGTGTACGACGGCAAGCTCGCCGGCCTGCAGCAGGAAGACCTCGGCCTCTGGGCCGCCGGCGACTCGCACACCTACTCCTTCCACGTGAGTTTCCCGGATGCCGGCCGTAGCGCGGGCGTCAACGGCGCCGGCGGCGTGGGCCTGGACAACCAGTACATGGGCGCCACCACCACCGTGGACTTCAACTGGACCGCCGTCAGCGTCGAGCAGGGCTCCCGCTGAGCCACTGACCGACCCTGAGCGTGAGGCGGGCCGGGCCGTCCGGCCCGGCCCGCCTCTCCCGTCACCACACCGACTGGAGACACCGTGAGCACCGCGAGCACCCGGAGCAGGATCTGGAAAGGCCTCCTCTCCCTGGCGGTGCTCGCGGCGCTCGCGTTCACGCTCGGCGCCGTGATCTTCTCGGGCGCCAGCTTCACCGGCGGTTCCGCGAACCTGGCCAGCGTGTTCGCGGCCGGCGAGCTCGTCCACACCAACGACCGCGCCGGCAAGATCACCGTC
>CAIXSE010000565.1 GCA_903921965.1 uncultured Thermoleophilia bacterium
CGCCGCCGATGCTCGAGCGGTCGGGCATGGCGATTCCGTGGAACAGGCCCAGGCAGCGCGGGTCGAGACCCTCGAGCACGAGCGCCTCGGTCGGCCTGTCCTCGACGAAGATGGGCACGTTGCGCAGGTGCGCGAGCACCTGTGGCGGAAGCTCTTCGAGGGCGTCCTCGGCGACCTCGCTGAAGCGCGCCGGGTCCATCAGGGGCTGCGGCGGGTCGTTGGCGGCGTCGAGGCGCAGCACGGCGAGCCACTCGGTGATCATGCCCTTGCGGTCGCCCTTCTCCTCGCAGGCCTCGCCGAGCAGGTGGCGGGCGTCGGCCTCGTCGAGGGGGTCCAGCTCGAAATCCGCCAGGAGCTCGCGCAGCAGGCGCGCCGCCTCGGCGGCCTCGCCGTGGTCGAGGTAGACCTCGGCGCTGCCGATCCAGGGACCGGCGTCGTCGGGGTCGACCTCGCTCCAGCGCCGGAAGGCCTCGAGGGCGTCGTCGGGCCGGTCGTCGGCCAGGGCGCACTCGGCCTCGAGCTCGAACACGGCAGGGTCGTCGGGCGCCGACTCCCGGGCGTACTCGAGCGACTTCAGCGCGCCTTCGACGTCGCCCTCGTCGAGGGCGTCCCAGCCTTCGTCGAGGTGGCGCTGCGTCTCCGGATCAAGGGGGTTCTCTTCGTCCACGGCCCCACTATACCCATACAGAGCCGTCGTGGCGCAGTCCTTGCCCGCCCGGCCTTCCTCGCGCGCCCGGGAATGACTCCGCGACCGGCCCTCTGGTATAAGCAGTGTCGTGGCAGACCGCGCGTGCACTCCCCCGGACCACCCCAGCGACGGCGCGCCGCGCCGCGGCGCGGCCGGTCTGTTGTTCGCCGGCGTCGACCTCGGCAAGGTCACCACCTGCGTGGCGCTCGTGGAGCGTTCGCCCTCGGGTGAGCTCAGGCAGGTCGGAGCGCACGCGGAGCGGCACCTGGGCGAGCCGCTGGCGCCGTTCCTGCGGTGGTACGGCTCGCTCGACCACGCACGCCTGGGGGGGCTCGCCGCGACCGGCATCTACGGCGACAGGCTGGGCGGCCCGGCGCTCGGCGGCGTCCCGGAGGAGATCGCCGAGGAGACAGCCGCGGCGTGGCTGTACCCGGACGGGCCGCTCAACGTCGTCCGCGTCGGCGGAGGCGGGTACTCCGTGCTCACGCGGGACGGCCGCGGGCTCGTGACGTTCGAGGCCAACGAGCGCTGTTCCGCCGGCACCGGGGAGACGGTCGAAGGCCTGTGCACGCGGCTCGGCCGCACCTTGGACGAGGCCGTGGCCGCCGCCGAGGCCAGCCCCGACGGCGTCACCGTGACGAGCCGCTGCGCCGTGTTCGCGAAGAGCGAGCTCACCCACTTCGCCAACCAGGGCGAGTCGCACGGCCGCATCTTCAAAGGACTGTTCGCAGGCGTGGCCCGCAACGTCCACAGCCTGTACGACAAGAGCAAGGTGGACGGCCCCGTCGTCCTCGTCGGGCACGGGGCCCTCATCAAGCCGGTCGCCGACGGCGTGGCCGCGCTCAGCGACGCGCCGGTGACCGTCGCGGCGCAGGCCGGCGTGTTCGAGGCGCTGGGGGCGGCGGCGTTCGCCGCCGCGGCAGCGCCGGTCTCCCTGCCGGCCGACCCCGCCGCGCTCGTACGCCCGGCGCGCTCGCGCATCGCG
>CAIXSE010000566.1 GCA_903921965.1 uncultured Thermoleophilia bacterium
GCCAACCACGTCGGCTTCTCCGCCTTCGTCAGCGTCGGCTCCATGGCCGACGTGGACTTCGGCGACCTCATCGACTACTTCGGCGCCGACGCCCACACCAGCAGCATCATCCTGTACGTCGAGTCCATCACCGACGCGCGCAAGTTCATGAGCGCGGCGCGGCACTTCGCCAAGAGCAAGCCGATCATCGTCGTGAAGAGCGGCCGCACGGCGCGCAGCGCGCTTGCGGCCGCCAGCCACACCGGCGCCATCGCCGGCGACGACACGCTGTACAGCGCCGTCTTCCGCCGCGCCGGCGTCGTGCGCGTCGACGAGATCGAGGACCTGTTCGACGCCAGCGAGGCGCTCAGCCGCGTGAGCAGCCCGCGAGGCCCGCGCCTCGGCATCGTCACGAACGCCGGCGGCCCGGGCGTGATGGCCAGCGACTGCCTGCTGAGCCTCGGCGGCGAGCTCGCCGAGATCAGCCCCGAGACCGACGAGAAGCTGCAGGCCGCGCTGCCCGGCTTCGCCGCGCGCGGCAACCCCGTCGACGTGGCCGGGGACGCCGACGCGGTCCGCTACGCCGCCGCGGCCCAGGCCCTCATCGACGACCCCAGCTGCGACGGCGTGCTCGCCATCCTCACGCCGCAGGCCATGAGCGACCCCACGGCCACCGCCCAGGCGCTCGTCGAGGTGGCCCGCACCCACCAGCTCAAGCCCCTGCTCACGTCGTTCATGGGCGAGATCAAGGTGGCGGAGGGCGTCGAGACCTTCCGCCACGCCCACGTGCCCACGTTCGCCACGCCGGAAGACGCCGTGCGCGCGTACATGTACATGTACCAGTACACGCGCAACCTGCAGAACCTGTACGAGACGCCGGCCGACATCCTGCCCGACTTCGAGCCGGCCCGCGACGAGGTCAAGAAGATCTTCGTCCGCGTCGCCCGCGACGGCCGCTCCATCCTCAGCGAGCCCGAGGCCAAGGCCGTCCTGGAGGCCTACCAGATCCCCGTCACCAGGACGATGATCGCGACCTCGCCCGAGGAGTGCGCGAAGGCCGCCGAAGACATCGGCTTCCCCGTGGCCATCAAGATCCTCAGCCACGACATCACCCACAAGAGCGACGTCGGCGGCATCGCCCTCAACGTGCGCTCCGCGCCCGAGGCGGCCAACCAGTTCACGAAGATCGTCGACCGCGTCAGGGAGAAAGCCCCCGACGCGACGATCCTCGGCGTCGCCGTGCAGGAGATGAGCCGCGGCGGCTACGAGGTCATCCTCGGCTCGAAGAAGGACCCCACCTTCGGCCCCGCCCTCATGTTCGGCATGGGCGGCACCGGCGTCGAACTGTACCGCGACGTGGCCCTGGACTTCCCGCCGCTCAACCAGGCGCTGGCCAAGAGCATGATCCAGAGCACCAAGGTCTCCAAGCTGCTCGAGGGCTACCGCGGCAAGGAACCGGTCGACATGATCGCGCTCGAGCAGGCGCTCGTGAAGATGAGCTACCTCCTCGTCGACTTCCCCGAGATCCTCGAGATGGACGTGAACCCGCTGCAGGTGCGCACCGACGGCATCTGCGCCCTCGACGCGCGCATCGTCATCGAGCCCAAGGACGTGCGCAAGATCGTGCTCCCCGGCTCGCACCTCATGATCTCCATGTACCCGAGCAAGTACGAGTGGGAGTTCCCCGTCGACGGCCACCCCGTGAAGATCCGCGCCATCAAGCCCGAGGACGAGCCCCTGTGGGCCGAGATGATCGAGTCCCTCTCCCCCTCCACCGCCGAGTACCGCTTCTTCGGCCCGGTGAAGGAAGTGACGAAGTCGATGCTGGTGCGCTACTGCCATATCGACTACGACCGCGAGATCGCCCTGGCTGCCGTCGAGCAGCCTAAGGGCAAGCGCAAGAAGCGCATGCTGGGCGTCGCCCGCCTGACCATCGAGACGGCCAACTCGGAGGAGGGCGAGTTCGCGATCCTCGTGCGCGACGACTGCCAGCGCAAGGGCATCGGCAGCAAGCTGATGGAGGCGCTCATCCAGGCGGCCCGCGACCGTCACGTGCGCGAGATCAACGGCGACGTGCTCGCCGCCAACCCGGGCATGACGCGCTTCGCCGAGGACCTCGGCTTCGACATCCGCCCCGGCTACGAGCCGGAGGTGCGCAAGCTGGTGCTGCGGCTCTAGCGGGCGCCGGCGGGCGCCGGCCGCGGATGGGCCGGCGCGGCGAGACGCGGCACCCGCGGCGGCCGCTCAGGGGGCCGTCGCCGGCAGGCGCAGCAGCGTCTCGGCGATGGCCCCGTCGCCGATGCGGCCGGGGAGCATGCCGGCCGGCCGGGCCGGGTACCGCCCGGCGGCGCCGGCCGGCAGGCCGTACGTGAAGTCCACGGCACGCAGCAGCACCGGGGGCCCGGCGGCGAAGCTCAGCGCGACCTCCACCCCGCCGGGCGGCGGCGCGTAGAAGTCGAACGCCCAGCGCACGGTCGTGCCGTCGAGCAGCGTCGTGTCGCGGCCGGCGAGCGGGTGCCCGTCCACTCTCGCCGACAGGTTGCCGACGACGGTGTGCACCAGCAGGCTCACGACGGCCGCGTCGCGGCGGCTGCCGAGGCGCACCACGACGGTGCGGCGGTCCCCCTCGACGGAGTCGGAGACGACGCGCAGGAGCGGGCGCCTCAGCCCGTAGTCCGGCGCCGCCGCCGCCAGCGTCGCCTTCGTGCCCATCATCGGGAAGTACGAGTCCATGAAGGGTGAGGAGACGCGCCGCGCGAGGAAGGGCCGCGTGTAGTCGTCCGCCGGATCCACGGTCTGCCAGACGGGATCGCTGTCGGCCGCGGCGCGGTAGTAGACGCTCGTGAACTTCGGGTGTTCGCTGCTGAACGCCACCGTGGACCCGGCGGCGAAGAGGACGACGAGGCCGGCGACCGCCATGCCGGCCGGCAGCCACAGCCGGAAGGCGCGCAGGACCACCGCGAGCGGCGCCACGAGGAGGCCGGCGAGCAGCCACACGCAGAGCACCGTGACGACCTGCTTGAGGCCGGCGGACATCAGCAGCAGGTACGTGGCGGAGCTGAGGAGGACGAGGCCGGGCACGGCGCCGGCCAGGGCGACGAGGGCGGAGCCGGCGCCCGGAGACGGCACCCCGCCGGCCGCGGAGCCCTGCGCCCCGGCCGGCGCCGCCCTGCCGGCGCGCCGCTCGAGCAGCGCCGCGGCGCCGAGACCGGCCGAGCCGAAGGCGAGCGGCCAGGCGAGCAGGTAGCTCGCCGCGGGCACCGTGACCGTCACCGCGGCGGCCCCCGCCAGCCACCAGCCGAGGCCGGCGAACGCGAGGTCCCAGGGCCGCAGACGCCGGAGCAGCAGGCCGTAGACGGTCAGCACGACGGCCGCGGCCAGCAGCACGAGACCGACGCGGTACCAGTCGCTGAGCACCACGCCGGTGTCGGTCCACACGCGCTGTTCGTAGGCGGTCGTGTACATGGTCCAGGCGA